>JAFAGU010000336.1 GCA_019237595.1 Betaproteobacteria bacterium
CGACGTTACGTACATGCGGGACGATGTCTTCGTCTTCGGACCGGAGACGGCTGGGCTGCCGGACGAAAGACTGAAAGCCTTTCCCTCTGAAAGCCAACTGCGCTTGCCCATGAGGCCCGGGAATCGCAGCCTGAACCTCTCGAACGCGGTCGCCGTGGTCGTCTTCGAGGCCTGGCGCCAGCTCGGCTTCGCCGGCGGCTAGCGCTCGCGTTTCGGGTCGCGCGAGAGAAGCCGCTCGACCGCCTCGCCGGGCTTCAGCTTTCCCTCGAGGACGGCATTCACGGCGCCCGTCACCGGCATCTCCACGTTCTTCTTCTGCGCGAGGCGCGCCACCTCCTTCGCCGAGCGCACGCCCTCGGCCACGTGGCCGAGCTCCGCGAGGATCTGCGCGAGCGGCCGCCCCTTCGCAAGCGCGAGCCCGACTCGCCGGTTGCGCGATAGGTCTCCCGTCGCCGTGAGGATGAGGTCGCCGGCGCCGGCGAGCCCCATCACCGTCTCCGGCTGGCCGCCGAGCGCTGCCGAGAGCCGCGCGATCTCCGCAAGGCCGCGCGTGATGAGCGCCGCTCGCGCATTCATGCCGAGCCCCAGGCCGTCGGAGATGCCGGCCGCGATCGCCATGACGTTCTTGACCGCGCCGCCGATCTCGACGCCGACGACGTCGGTGCTGAAGTAAACGCGAAGCCGCGCGCCGTGCAGGAGCGCGGCGGCCTGGCGCGCGAACTCCGGGTCCCGCGCCGCCACGGTCAATGCGCAGGGCAAGCCGCGAGCGACTTCCTCGGCAAAGGACGGTCCGGACAGCGCCCCGCAGGTTGCCTTTTCGCCGAGCGTCTCCGCGGCGACCTGGTGCGGAAGGAGCCCGGTTCCCTCCTCGAAGCCCTTGCAGAGCCATAGTACGGGGAGCGCCGGATCGAGCCGCTGCAGCACGTCGCGAAAGCCGGAAACCGGCGTCGCGACGAGCGCGAGCCGCGCGCCATGCACCGCGTGGGCAAGGTCGGAGGTCACGCCGAGCGGCTTCGGCAGCGCGAGGCCGGGCAGATAGCGCTCGTTCGAGCGAGTCGCCTGAAGCGCCTGGGCCTGCTCCGGACGCTGCGCCCAGAGCAGCACCTCGGCACGCGGCGCAAGCACGGAAGCGATGGCCGTGCCCCACGCGCCTGCGCCGAGCACGGCGAGGCGCGTCATGGCGTCATTCGCCCCACACGGCGCTCGCGCGGACGTAGCCTTCGGTGCCCTCCGCGTGGCGCACGCGCACCCAGCCGCCGGCCGCCGGACCCAGGTACTCGAGGGCCACGTCGCGTACGGCGGAAAACGCCACCGGCGCCGCGTCTTCCGGACGCGCCTTCGCTTCGGCGAGCGGCGCCGTGACGAGCACCGTGCGGCGTTCGCCGAGCCTGCGGCGCTCGATCCACGAAAGGGCGCCGGTGTGGTCGCGAACCTTGACCCACGCGTCGGTCTGCGCGATCACCTCGAGCGGATAGTCGCGCGAGACGACGAAGAGCGGCGTGGCCTGGCGCGAGGGGCCGTCGTAGAGGATGGCGCCCTCCTCGCCCACGGCACGGAAGTCGGCGAGCGCCCCGGCGGAAGCGAGGGCGAACGCCGCGGCCCAGGCCAAGGCGAGCAGGCGCGCCACTAGCTCGTCGCTTGGGTCCCGGCCGGCTGCTGCGCGAGCTGCTGCTGGCGCTGCACATAGAGCGCTTCGAAGGACACCGGCGCGAGGACGACCGGCGGGAAACCGGCGCGGGAGACGAGGTCCGAGATCGCCTCGCGGAGATACGGGAAGACGATCGTCGGGCAGCCGATGCCCAGAAGCGGCTCGAGCTCCTGCGGCCCGACGTTGCGGATGGCAAAGATGCCCGCCTGCACTGCTTCGGCAAGGAAGAGCGTCTTTTCGCCGCTCTTCGCCGTGACCGTCGCCGAGACCGTCACCTCGTAGAGCGACTCGCCGAAGTTTTGGATTTGCGTCCCGATCTGCACCTCGACCTGGGGGGCCGCCTGCTCGAGGAACACCTGCGGGGCATTGGGCAGCTCGAGCGAGGCGTCCTTCACGTAGAGCTTCTCGATCTGGAAGCTCGGCGCGTTGCCTGCTTGCTGCGGCTGCTGCGACTGGTCGCTCATGAAGCCTCTTTCAGGAGGGAATCGAGCTCGCCGGCGCGGTCGAGCGCGTAGAGATCGTCGCAGCCTCCGACGTGGCGCGATCCGATCCAGATCTGCGGCACCGTTCGCCGGCCGCTCTTTTTGGCCATCTCGGCGCGACGCTCGGGATGCAGGTCGACCCGGATCTTCTCGATGTCGCCGACGCGCTTCTGCTCGAGGAGCCGCTCCGCGGACTGGCAGAAGGGGCACGTCGCGGTGAGATACATGACGACTCTTGCCACGGCCCGGTCAGGATTTCTCGACCGGCAGGCCGGCCTGCTGCCAGCCGGCGAGCCCGCCAGTCAGGTTGTAGACCTTGGTGAAACCCGCCTTCTTGAGTGCCCCCACGGCCTTGGCCGCGCGCTGTCCGTTGTCGTCGTAGACCACCAGCGCCTTGTCCTTGCGCTTGGCGACCTCGGGGTTCGACTCGAGATCCGCCAGCGAGACGTTTTTCGCGCCGATCACGTGGCAGGCGCCGTACTCGCCCGGATCGCGCACGTCGACGACGAGCGCGTCCTCGCGGTTGATGAGCAGCGTCGCCTGCTGGGCGCTCACCCACGGCCCGCCGGCACGGCCGCGCAGCAGCGGCCAGATCAGCATCGTGCCGGACACGAGGGCGACCGCGAAAAGCAGCATGTTGTTCTGCACGAAGCGGAGGAAGTGCGCGGTATCCAAGGAAAATCCGGGAGCCGGGGAACGATCGGAACGGAAGGGCGCTCATTATAATTCACGGCGATGTCCGCCCCGGCGCACAAGCTCGTTCTCCTGCGGCACGGCGAATCGGAATGGAACCGCGAGAACCGATTTACCGGCTGGACCGATGTCGACCTCTCGGAGACCGGCGTCGCCGAGGCGCGCGCGGCGGGGCGCACGCTCAAGGCCGAACACTACGACTTCGACCTCGCGTTCACCTCGGTGCTCAAGCGCGCCGTGCGCACGCTCTGGCTCGCGCTGGGCGAGCTCGACCGCATGTGGCTGCCGGAGGAAAAGAGCTGGCGCCTGAACGAGCGCCACTACGGCGCGCTCCAGGGCCTGAACAAGGCCGAGATGGCGGCGAAGTTCGGCGAGGCGCAGGTCCTGGTGTGGCGCAGGAGCTACGACACGCCGCCGCCCGCGCTCGCCAAAGACGACCCACGCTACGAGGGCCGCGATCCGCGCTATGCCGGCGTGGAAGTGCCGCTTGCGGAGTGCCTGAAGGACACGGTGGCGCGAGTCGTTCCCTATTGGCAGTCGGCGATCGCGCCGGCCGTGCGCGCGGGCCGGCGCGTGCTCGTCGCCGCCCACGGCAACTCCCTGCGAGCGCTCGTCAAGCACCTCGATGGAATCGCGGACGCGGAAATCGTGGGCCTCAATATCCCGACCGGCATTCCGCTGGTGTACGAGCTCGATGAGTCGCTCAAGGCCCTGCGGCACTACTACCTCGGCGACCCGCAGGAAGTGGCGAAGCGAACCGCCGCGGTCGCGAGCCAGGGAAAGGCCAGGGCCTGAAGGGCGCCGCGGCGCTGGCGCTTTGCCTCGTCGTTTGCTTTTCATTCGCGGCGACGAGAGAAGAGGACCTTCGCTCGCTTCGCGAGCGGATCGACGCGCTGAGCGAGCAGCTCCAGGAGAAGGAAGAGACGCGCAAGGAGGCGCGCGACGCGCTGCGCGCCTCGGAGCGCTCCATCTCGGAGGCGAACCGCGAGCTCGCGCGCCTGGGCGCCGAGGAGCGCTCGCTGAAAGCCGAGGCCGGCCGCATCGCCGAGCGGCGCCGAGCGCTGCAGGCGACGCTCGCCGAGCGGCAGGCCGCCATCGAGCGCATGCTGGTCGCGCGCTACGCAGGCGGCCCGCCGGACGCGCTTCGCGTCGCCCTCTCGGGCGATGACCCTTCCGGCGTCGCGCGGACGCTGCGCTACACCGGCTACGTCTCGCGCGCGGCCGCCGCGCTTCTCGAGAGCTATCGCGCGGCGATCGCCGAGGCCGAGCGCCTGGGCCGCGACGCGGAGGAGCGGCGCGCGCGCCTGCGGGCGATCGCGGAGGAAAGCCGCGGCAAGCGCGCGAGCCTGGTCGCCGAGCGGCGGGAAAAGCGCCGGGTGTTCGACCGCGTCGGGCGCGAAGTCCGTGCCGGGCGCAAGGAGATCCGGGTCCTGCGCGCCGACGAGGCGCGGCTTGCGCGGCTGATCGAGGGAATCGGCCGCGTCATCTACGGCCGGGTGGAAAAAGTTCCTGAGGCTGACGATAAAAGACAGCCTTTCTCGACGCTCCGTGGCAAGCTGAGGCTTCCGGTGGCCGGGGAACTGACCGGCCGCTTCGGCGCTCCAAGAGGAGCTTCGGGAATCGAGGCGAAGGGTGTCTTCATTCGCGCCCGCGAGGGCGAGCCGGTGAGGGCGGTGGCGCCGGGCCGCGTGGTCTACGCGGACTGGATGCGCGGCTTCGGCAACCTCCTCATCGTCGACCACGGGGAAGCGTACCTCTCGATCTATGCGAACAACGAGTCGCTACTCAAGCAGGTGGGCGACGCGGTGGGCGCCGGGGAGGCCGTCGCGACCACGGGCGCGAGCGGAGGCAACGAGGAATCGGGTTTATACTTTGAATTGCGCCACCTGGGGAAAGCCTTCGATCCGCTCCGCTGGGTGAAGCTCAAATAGGTCCTCCCATGCACAGCAAGCTCCGCAACTTCGGACTCATCGCCCTCGGCGCGGTCGCCGGGGTGCTCGTCAGCCTGAACTTCCAGGCCATCGCCGACTTCAAGTCCGTGCGCGGGCCGCTGCCGGTCGACGAGCTGCGTGCGTTCACGGAGGTCTTCGGCGCGATCAAGACGAACTACGTCGAGCCGGTGGAGGACAAGAAGCTCTTCACGGAGGCGATCAACGGCATGCTCTCGGGCCTCGATCCGCACTCCGCCTACCTCGATGCCGAGGCGTTCAAGGAGCTCAAGGTCGGCACCGAGGGCCAGTTCGGCGGGCTCGGAATCGAGGTCGGCATGGAGGACGGCTTCGTGAAGGTCGTGTCGCCGATCGAGGACACGCCCGCCTTCAAGGCCGGCATCAAGCCGGGCGACCTCATCATCAAGCTCGACGACACGCCCGTGAAGGGCCTGTCGTTGAACGATGCCGTGAAGAAGATGCGCGGCAAGCCGAACACGAACATCACGCTCACGATCTCGCGCAAGGGCGAGAGCGCGCCGATCGTCGTCACGCTCACGCGCGCCGTGATCCGCGTGCAGAGCGTGAAATCCAAGATGATCGAGCCGGGCTATGCATGGATCCGGGTGTCGCAGTTCCAGGAGCAGACTCCCGAGACGCTCGTGCGCCAGATCGACAGCCTCTTCAAGCAGGGGCCGGTCAAGGGCCTGGTCCTCGACCTGCGCAACGATCCGGGCGGCCTGCTGCACGGCGCGGTGGCGGTTTCGGCCGCGTTCCTCCCGGCGAAGTCCCTTGTCGTCTCCACCGACGGCCGGGCGGAGGATGCGAAGAGGAAGTACATCGCCTCGCCCGAGGACTACGCGCGCGGTGGCCGCGGCGACGACATCCTCAAGAGCCTTCCGCCCGCCGTGAAGACCGTGCCCATGGTCGTTCTCGTGAACGGCGGCTCGGCCTCCGCTTCGGAGATCGTCGCCGGCGCGCTCCAGGACCACAAGCGCGCGACGGTCATCGGCACCCAGACCTTCGGCAAGGGATCGGTCCAGACGATCATGCCCCTGGGCAACAACACCGCCATCAAGCTCACCACGGCTCGCTACTACACGCCCTCCGGGCGCTCGATCCAGGCGCTCGGCGTGACGCCGGACGTGATCGTGGAGGATCCGAGCGACACGTCCACCCGGATCCGCGAGGCCGATCTCACGCGGCATCTGGAGAATGGCGAAGCCAAAGCGCCGGAGAAGCCCGCCGAGGCCGTCCGCACGAAGCCGACCACGCCCGGCGCCGCCGCTGAGCAAAAGCCGGTCGAGCTCGGCTCGAAGGACGACTTCCAGCTCGCGCAGGCGCTTGCCTTCTTCAAGGGCGAGCCGCTGAAGGGCGTGCAGCAGCCGACGGTGGCGAACACCAAGCCCGCCGGCGCGAGCCCGAAGGCGAACTAGCCTTTCCTCGCTGAACGACGAGCAGCTCCTCCGCTACAGCCGGCACCTCCTTCTTCCCGAGATCGGGGTCGAGGGGCAGGAACGGCTGCGTGCCGCGAGCGCGCTCATCATCGGCGCGGGCGGCCTCGGCTGCCCGGCGGCTCTCTATCTCGCCGCGAGTGGATTCGGGCGCCTGACTGTCGCGGACCCGGACGAGGTCGACCTCACGAACCTGCAGCGCCAGGTCCTCTACACCGCGCAGAGCGTCGGCAAGCGCAAGGTCGACGAAGCTTCCGCGGCGCTCGCGCGATTGAACCCTGAAGTCGAGGTCTCGAAGATTCCTTCCCGGCTGGGCGCCGAAGAGCTGGACCAGCTGGTTTCAAGAAGCGATGTAGTGCTGGATTGTTCCGATAACTTCGCCACGCGCCATGCGGTGAACCGCGCGTGCGTGATGCACCGCAAGCCGCTCGTCTCGGGGGCCGCCATCCGCTTCGACGCCCAGCTCGCGGTGTTCGATCTCAGAAGCGCGAGCTCGCCCTGCTACTCGTGCGTGTTCCCGGAGGAAGGCGAGATCGAGGAAGTACGCTGCTCCGTGATGGGCGTGCTGGCGCCGCTCACCGGCGTCATCGGCGCGGCGCAGGCGCTCGAGGCTATCAAGATCGTATCGGGGGCGGGCCAGCCGCTCGCCGGACTGCTGATCGCGGACGCCTTGAAAGGCGAATGGCGGCGCGTGCGCGTGGCGAAGGACCCGGCGTGCCGCGCCTGCGGCGCTAGCCCGGCGTAAGGAGGCCGCGCACCTTGCCGAGGAGGGCGTCCACGGAGAAGGGCTTGAGCAGGTAATCGACCCCCATGGCCTCGAAGCGGTCGCCATGGTTCTCGTGCGCGGTGATGAAGAGGATCGGCACGGCCGGCGCGGTGCTGTCGGCGAGCAGGGTCGCGACGAAGTCGATGCCGCTCAGGTAGGGCATCTCGGCGTCGATCACGAGGAGGTCCGGCGCCGACTTGAGGAGCTTCTTGCCGGCAACGACCGCATCCTCGGCGACTTCGACCTTGTAGCCGGCGTTCGAAAGGTGCAGGCGCACCAGCGCGAGCATCGATTCGTCGTCGTCGGCGACGAGGATGGTTTTCACTTCAGGGTCTCCCTGGCCAAGCCGCAACGATACCGCTTACCGGAGTGAACGGCCCGGGGGGTGTCTTTCTTCCGACAGTCCCGCGGTTCAGCGGAGGAGGTACTTCCGCTGCTGGACGAAGCTTTCCGCAGGCTTCCGCGCGAAGCCGCTCTTCGCGTACTGGTGCAGGCAGCCGATGCAATAGCGCACCAGCGCGCCCGAGCGCCCCGCGGCGTCGCCGTCGGAGGCGGCGCGCAGCGCCTGCTTGAGCGTCGACTCGAAGCGGTCGAAAAACTGGTTCATGCGGGCCTGGAGCCGTTCGTGCTCGCCGACGAGCGCGTCCCCGGTCATCACGCGCACCATCCCCGGGTTCTTTTCGGCGAACGCGAGGAGCATCTCGACGAGCTTCTCGGCCTGCCCGGCCCCTTCCGCCTCGTCCTGCGTAATCTTGTTCGCGAGCGTGAAGACGGAGCTCTCGATGAACTCGATCAGGCCCTCGTACATCTGCGCCTTGGAGGCGAAGTGGCGGTAGAGCGCTGCTTCCGACACATCGAGCTTCTCGGCGAGCGCGGCGGTGGTGATCTTTTCCCATTTCGGCGCCTGGAGCATCTCGGCGAGGGCCTTCAGGATCTCGAGCCGGCGTTCGCCTTTGGGGCGGGGCATGAAGTGAGAGTGGGCGCGAACTGAGGGGGCGCGGCGATTCTATTCTGAGCCGTAGCGGAAGACCAGCCGGGGAAGCTCCGTGACGGAACTCACGCGCAGATCCACGAACGCCGGCCGCTTGGTGGCGCCGCTCACCCATACCGTGGACATCCCTAGCGCATGCGCGGTACGCAGGTTCTCCAGCACGTCGTCCACGAACGCGCAGCGATGCGGGTCGAGATGGTGTTTGCGCAGCAGCAAGATGAAGCCGTGCAGCGCGGGCTTGCCGCGAAAGCGCGCATCCTCGATCGTGTAGACCGCGTCGAAATATCGACGAAGCCCCAGGCCGCGCAGAACTTCCGCGACGTAATGC
This sequence comes from Betaproteobacteria bacterium, assembly GCA_019237595.1. Taxonomy (GTDB): domain Bacteria; phylum Pseudomonadota; class Gammaproteobacteria; order Burkholderiales; family SG8-39; genus SCGC-AG-212-J23. The sequence goes on from JAFAGU010000336.1 coordinate 8,291, forward strand.
CGCGGCGCGTTGGAGAAGACGAGCTTGCGTCCGCCGAGGCGCTCGAGCGCGTGCCTGAGCGTGTTTTCGTGGAGCACCCGGTCGGCGAGCTCGGGAAAGACATGCGTCTCGCGCAGAAAGTGGCGCGGGTCGGTGCCGTAGTGGCGCATGAGGCCGTTCATGGTCGTGCCGTAGCGCTGCCAGAAGACCTGCCGCATCGCGTTCGCGCCGGCCTCGTCGACGCCGAAGTGGCGCTTGAGGTAGTCGTTGATCTGCTCGTGCATCGACGGGAAGATCGTCGAGCGCGCGTCGTGCAGCGTGTTGTCGAGGTCGAAGATCCACACCCGCCGGGACGGCGGGAACCGGGTGATGCGCAACTACTTGCTCTTGATGAGCGTGCCGACGCCCTCGTCGGTCAGCACCTCGAGCAGCAGGGCGTGCGGGATGCGCCCGTCGATGATGTGCACGCTCTTCACGCCGTTCCGCGCCGCGTCGAGCGCGGAGCCGATCTTGGGCAGCATGCCGCCGGAGATCACTCCCTGCTCGACGAGCCCGTCGATCTTCTTCGGCGTGAGGCCGGTAAGGAGCTTCCCGGTCTTGTCGAGCACCCCGGGCGTATTCGTCATGACGACGAGCTTCTCGGCGCGGAGGATCTCCGCGAGCTTGCCGGCGACGAGGTCCGCGTTGATGTTGTAGGTCGTCCCGTCCGCGCCCGTGCCGATCGGCGCGACCACCGGGATGAAGCCGCCCTGCTCCAGCGCGGCGATCACCGCCGGGTCGATGGACTCCACCTCGCCCACCTGGCCGATGTCGACCTGGCCGTTCTCCTTGGAGGAGATGAGCATCTTCTTCGCGCGGATGAAGGCGCCATCCTGCCCCGTGAGGCCGACCGCCTTTCCGCCCGCCTGGTTGATGAGCTCGACGACCTCCTTGTTGACGTGCCCGCCGAGCACCATCTCGACGACGTCCATCGTCTCGTGGTCGGTGACGCGCATGCCCTGGACGAATTCGCCCTTCTTGCCGAGCCGCGAGAGGAGCTCCTCGATCTGCGGGCCGCCGCCGTGCACGACGACCGGGTTCATGCCCACGAGCTTGAGCAGCACGACGTCACGGGCGAAGTCGGCCTTCAGGACCTCGTCGGTCATGGCGTTGCCGCCGTACTTCACGACGATGGTCTTGCCGTGGAAGCGCTGGATGTAGGGCAGCGCCTCGCCGAGGATGCGCGCCTTCTCCGCCGCCTGGGGCTTGTGCGAGGGGGAATGGGGGGCGTTCATCCGCCCCCCGATTCTACGGAAAAAACTACTGGATGCTGATCTGCTTGCGCTGCGCGGCCGCCTTCTTGGGAAGGGTGAGCTCGAGGACGCCGTCGCGGAACTTCGCCTCGACCTTGGCCTCGTCCACTTCCTGCGGCAGCGTGAAGCTGCGCACCACCTTGCCGAACACGCGCTCCGTATGGAGCACGCGCTCATCCTGCGAAGCTTCCTTCTCCTGCTTCACTTCCGCCTCGAGGGTGACCTGGGCGCCGTCGACCGACACATGGATGTCTTCCTTCTTCGCGCCAGGGAGCTCGGCCACCACCTTGTAGGCGCCGTTCTTCTCCGAGACATCGACTTTCGCGCGGGGAAGCGCCTCGGTGCGCGCGCCGTCGTACGGCAGCGGACGGACGAGGAACCCCTTGAACAGATCGTCGACCAGGTCGTTGAACGGGTCGTAACGAGCAATGGATGCCATGACCTCTCCTTTCACAGAATTCCGCTTGGATGCGGCGGGGCGCTCGCCCCGATGCAGGAGAGATAGGGCCGCCCGGGGGGTTTTCAAGGGGCCGAATACAATGCCCCGGAAATGAAGGATTTCCGATCCTCGATCGAGGCCGAGCGGCCCTACCTCTTGCGCTATGCGAGCCTGCAGCTCAGGGACCGCGCCGCCGCGGAGGATGCGGTGCAGGAAGCGCTCCTCGCCGCCCTCGCCGCCGAGCGCAGCTTCGCCGGACGCTCGAACCTCCGCACCTGGCTTACCGGCATCCTCAAGCACAAGATCGTGGATTTGCTGCGCAAGGGCTCGCGGGAGACGGCGATCGAATCCGACGAAGCGCTGGAAGCGCTCTTCGACGAGAACGACCATTGGCGCGCCTTCCCGCCGGCGTGGCGCGACCCCGACGGGTCCCTCGAGCAGAAGCAGTTCTTCGCCGCGCTCGAGATGTGCCTCGAGGGCCTCCCGGAGAAGACCGCGCGCGCCTTCATGATGCGCGAGCACCTCGGCCTCGAGACGGACGAGATCTGTAAGGAACTCGCCATCACCTCGACCCACTGCTGGGTGCTCCTCTACCGCGCGCGAATGGCGCTCAGGAAGTGCCTCGAGCTGAACTGGTTCATGAAATGAAACTGCTTTCCTGCAAGGAGGCCACGAGCCTCGCCTCCCAACGCCTCGATCGCCGGCTCGGCCTCCTCGAGCGTCTCAGTCTGCGCCTGCACCTCGCCGTCTGCGACGGCTGCTCGCGCGTCGCGAAGCAGTTCGCCTTCTTGCGCACGGCGGTGAAGCAGCTTGGCGAACGAGACGCCTGATCGGCATTGCGCCGCCTGCGGAGCGGCCATGCCGTGCGCGGGCGCCTCGGGCGAGGCGCATTGCTGGTGCGAGAACCTTCCCGCGCTGGACCCGGTGCCGGGCCGCGGGTGCCTCTGCCGGAACTGCCTCCTCGAGGAACTGAAGCTCAGAGCACGTAGCGAGCGAGATCCTCGTCCCTAGCGAGCTCGCCCAGCCGCTCGTCGACGTAGGCGGCGTCGACCACGACTTCCCTCGGCCCCTTGGTACCGGCTTCGAAGGACACTTCTTCGAGGAGCTTTTCTAGAACGGTCGAGAGCCGCCGCGCGCCGATGTTCTCGGTCTTTTCGTTCACTTGGAAAGCGATCTCCGCAATGCGGCGGATCGACTCCGGACGGAACTCCACCGACACGCCTTCGGTGTGGAGGAGCGCCTGGTATTGCTTCACCTGGCTCGCGTCGGTGGCGACCAGGATGCGCTCGAAGTCCTCGACGGAAAGCGAATCGAGCTCGACCCGGATCGGAAAGCGACCCTGCAGCTCGGGAATCAGGTCGGAGGGCTTGGCGAGATGGAACGCGCCCGAGGCGATGAAGAGAATGTGGTCGGTGCGCACCATGCCGTAGCGCGTGGACACGGTCGTTCCCTCGACGAGCGGGAGAAGGTCCCGCTGCACCCCTTGCCGGGAGACATCGGCGCCCTGCACCTCGGAGCGGCTCGTGATCTTGTCGATCTCGTCGAGGAACACGATGCCGTTCTGCTCGGCGTTCGCGACGGCGCGCGCCTTCAGCTCGTCGTCGTTCACCAGCCGCGCTGCCTCCTCGTCGGTGAGCACCTGGAAGGCCTCCCGCACTTTCATGCGCCGCAGCCGCTTGCGCCCGCCGCCGAGGTTGGAAAGCATGCCCTGGATCTGCGAGGTGAGATCCTCCATGCCCGGGGGCGCGAGGATCTCCATCTGCGGCTGCGCGAGCGCGACCTCGATGTCGAGCTCCTTGTCGTCGAGCTCGCCTTCGCGAAGCTTCTTGCGGAATTTCTGCCGGGTCGGGTTTTCCTCCGCGGCGCGGTCCTGGAAGCCGACGAGGACGTCGAGGATCCTCTCTTCCGCCGCTTCCTGCGCCCGCGTGCGCACCTTGCGCATCGCCTGCTCGCGCGTCTGCTTGACGCTGATCTCGACCAGGTCGCGAACGATCGTATCCACGTCGCGGCCGACGTAGCCGACTTCGGTGAACTTCGTCGCCTCGACCTTGATGAACGGCGCATCGGCGAGCCGCGCCAGGCGGCGCGCGATCTCGGTCTTGCCCACGCCGGTCGGCCCGATCATGAGGATGTTCTTGGGCGTGATCTCCTGCCGCAGCGGCTCGGCGACCTGCTGCCGGCGCCAGCGGTTTCGCAGGGCGATGGCGACGGCGCGCTTCGCCCTCCCCTGCCCGACGATGTACTTGTCGAGCTCGTGGACGATCTCCTGCGGGGTCATGCCGCTCAAGAAGCGAGATCCTTCATTCCAGCGTTTCGATCGACCGCTGGTGGTTCGTGTAGATGCACAGATCCGCGGCGACGGCGAGCGACTTGTCCACGATGTCTTTCGCGCTCAATTGGGTATTTTCCAGAAGAGCTCGCGCCGCGGACTGCGCGTAGGGGCCGCCCGAACCGATGGCCACGATGCCGTGCTCGGGCTCGAGCACATCGCCCATGCCGGTGATGATCAATGAGTGATGCTTGTCGGCGACGGCGAGCATCGCCTCCAGCCGCCGCAGGATCCGGTCCGTGCGCCAGTCCTTGGCGAGCTCGACCGCCGAGCGCATGAGGTTCCCCTGGTGCTTGTCGAGCTTCGCTTCGAAGCGCTCGAAGAGCGTGAATGCGTCGGCCGTGCCGCCCGCGAAGCCGGCGAGGATGCGGTCCTGGTAGAGGCGCCGGATCTTCTTCGCGCCGCCCTTGACGACGACATTCCCCAGCGTGACCTGCCCGTCGCCGCCAAGCGCCACCGAGGCGCCGCGGCGAACGGAAAGAATGGTGGTGCCGTGCAAGGCTTCCATGGGAGAGGGGAATCGACTGGAAACTGAAGGATGGGGGCGAGAACTTGCGATTGCAAGTCAGCGCACCTCCAGCTGTATTCGGACGTCCTGAATCGAGGTGACCGGCCTGCCGTTCTCGGTGGCAGGGAAGAAACGCCAGGTTCTTAATGTATCGAGGATTGCCCGGTTCAACGTCGGGTCCGGCGTGGGCTTCAGCAGTTGAACGCTGACGGTCCCATCGGGTCGGATCTCGAATCTGGCCAGCGCTTCGGTCGTGCTCGCGCGGTCGCGAAGCTCGTCGGGGATCTTCGGCAGCGGATTGTAGAGCGCTCGAGCACCCGCGCGGCCGGCTGCCGCCGGTGCCTGCGGCGGGGGCGTCGATGGGGTCGGCGGCGGCGCTATTGGTTGCGCCGGTGCAGAAGGCTCCGGAGGCTGGACGACGTTTTGCGATGGCGGCGGCGCCTCGCGCTTCGCAGGCGCACGCAGCGCAGGCTGGGGGGCTCGCTCGCGCTGCCGCGGCCGCGGCGGCTCCCGCGCAACCGGCGGCGATGGTGCCGATTCTTCGACCGGCGCGGGAGGGACCTCAACGAGCGCCATCTCGATGGGCTTGGGCTCCGGCGCTATCGGCTGGCGCGCGAGTAGCACCCCGATCGCCCACAAAAGAGCGCACCAGAGGAGAAGAACACCGGGGATGATCCATCCGAGTCTCGTCCAGCGGTCTTCGTCGAACGGCGGCAGTGGGCCTGCAGCGAGCTCAGTCGCCACGTTTCACGGCGAGCAGGAAATGCTCCGCGCCCGCAGCGCGGGCCTGCAGCATCGCCTTGACGACGATGCCCTGCGGCGCTACCTCGTCGGCCGCAACGATGACTGTGGCGCTCGCTGCCTGGAGCATCGGGCGCAGCGTTGCCGCGAGCCGGTCGAGCGTGACGGGGGTCTGGTTGAGGAAAATCTCGCCTCCTGCACGCACGGTCAGCGTCACGGGCGTCTTCACCTGCATGGGAGAAGCCTCGCCCTGCGGCAGATTCACCGCGAGCGAATTCAGGCTCTGCATGGAAAGCGATGCCAGCATGAACGTCGCGAGCAGGAAGAACATGACGTCGATCATCGGGATGATCTCGATCCGGCCCTTCTTGTGCTGCCGCAGCCGGCGCAGCTTCACGGGTGCGGTCCGCCCTTCGCTGCATCGATGCGGATCCGGTCGATCAGCCTCGTGCCGAGTCGCTCCATCTCGTCGTGGACCTGGGCTTGCAAGCGCGAAAAATAGTTGAACGCGAACAGCGCGACCAGGGCGACGAAAAGGCCAAGCGCCGTCGCGATCAGCGCCTCGGCAACGCCGGCCGTCACGGCGGTCGGATCGACGAGCCCTTTCGCGCCGATGAGTCCAAACGACTGCATCATGCCGACGATCGTGCCGAGCAATCCCAGGAGCGGCGCGGCCGTGACGGTGGTCTCCAGAACCCACAGCCCACGGCCCAGCGAATTCTCGACTTGTTGGGCCTCGTCGCCGGCCCTCGACTCGACCCACCACGCCGGCTGCTCGTGGTTTGAGAGAATCACGCTGAAGAACCGGCGGTAATAGTTGCGCGCCGGCATGGCCGTAAGTCTCGCGGCGAGCGCCTCCCACTTCAGCTCGTAGGTCTCGACCAGTTCGACGAGCGGGTCTGGCAGCCGCACGTGGCGCCAATACAGGTAAGCCTTGTCGGCAATGATCGCGCACGCGAGAAACGCGAGCACCGCGATGGGGTAGACCATCACGCCACCGGCCTTGATAGCCGTGATCGCGTAGTAGATGTTCTGCAGGAAGGCCTTTCTCCGGGACTGCGTCCCTAGCGTATCAGAACACCTTGGTGACGCCCGCGTAGACGGCCCGACGCTGACCGAACGCAGGAGGACCGACGCCGATGCCCGTGCCGTCGCGGAGCTCGTAGATCTTGTCGAACACATTCACGACAGCCAATCGACCGTCGAGGCGCCCGAGCGGCGTGTCGTCGAATCGATGCACAGCGGCGACGTTCACGACCGTGTACGACGGTAGATGGCCGCTGTTCTTGTTCAGGCTGCCGTCCGGCGTGATTCTCAGCCCTGAGCCGAATACTGCATCGACGCTGTAGCGCGTCTTGCCTCCCTGATAGGACACTCCGCCGCTCGCGGTATAGGTCTGGTCGTGGTCGAGATGAACCCAGTTGGTCGCAATGAAGTTGAGGTCCGATTGCTGGAATCCCGCGGAAGCCTGCGAGGAAACGATTTCCTTGCCGAGCGCGGTGGACCAGGCGAGATTCGCGTATGCGCTGAGGTTGTCTTTCTTGTAGTTGGCGGTGAGCTCGAGCCCCTGCACCCGTCCCTCCTTGTAGTTGAATGGCGTGAAAATGGGCGCCGGGCCGAACTGGCCTTCGTCGAGAAGGTCGGTGACGCGCTTGTAGTAGTAGTCCACGCCGACGTTGAGCGCTGAAGTGAGCCGATGGGTGAGGCCGACGTCGAAGTAGTGCGTTCGCTCGGGAAGCACGGGATCGTTGGGGACGCCGGCCGGCGCGGCGGCCGAAGTGTTCGCGAACAGCGCGATCGTCTTCGGCGTCACAAGCTCCGTCGGTGGTGGCGTGAAATAGCGCGAATAGGCCGCGTGCAGAGTAGTCTGGGGCGTCCACTGCCACGTCGCTCCGAGGCGCGGGCTGAGCTGGTCCGCCTTGACGAACGCGTTCATCTGGTCGTAGCGCAGGCCGTAGTTCAGGTTGAGCTTCGACGTCAGCTTCCACTCGTCCTGCACATAGATGCCGAACAGGTGGTTCCCTCCACGGGAATTGTTGTCCTGGATGTTGACGATGTTGTTCGACGCATCGAACACCGTGGCGTTGTTGTTGCTCACCACGGACTCGTTGCTGAAGAAGATGCCGCTGCGCAGCGTATGGCGCTCGTTCAGCCGCGCGCTCGCGTCCGCCTGGATCCCGGTCGCCCGGTCGCTCTTGAAGAGCTCCGAAGCATTTCCAAGGAACACGAGATCGCCGTTCGGGTCGGGCGTGAAATGCAGGCTCGTGTACCGCTGGAACACGGCGACCTGATAGTCGATGTTCTCGCCCAGCGTGCTCTGAAGCGCGAGGATGCCGTACCGGTTCACCTCGCGCTGCTTCTCGTCGAGATTCGCCGAGTCGAACATCGTGCTCCCGTTCAGAGTCGTGAATCCGGTGGTCTGGTCCGGCTGGTTCCCGGGGATATTCGGGATCTGGAACCGCCCCTCGTATGTGCCGAACATCGCCGTGAGGCGCGTCGTTGCACTGGGCAGCATCGAGAAATACGCGAAGCCCTTGTCCTGGCGCGTGAGATCGTGGATTGCTTCGACGTTCGGCGTGGGATTCTCGAGGCCGAGCGTGTTGCGGACGTAGGAGCCGGTGAGATAGTAGTTCACCGGTCCGGCCGCCCCGCTGAGCTCGAGCCCAGGATTGAACGTGTTATGGCTGCCGAACAGCACGCCGGCACGCCCGCCGGGCTCATAGGCGCTCTTCGTCTCGATCTCCACCACGCCCGCCGTGCGATAGCCGTACTGGGCCGGCAGCGCGCCGGTCAGGAGGTCGATGCGGTCGCCGAATCGCGTGTCCAGGGCTGAACCAAACCCGGTGATGCCCTCCGGAAGGATGACGCCGTTGATCCGGTATTGGATGTTGGCGTGATCGCCGCGGATATGGAGCTGGCCGAAGTTGTCGTTCGCCACGCCCGGCGCGCGCGTGAGGAGATCATTGAAGCTGGTGTTTTCCCCAAGCGGCAGGCTTTCGATGTCGGCACGCTGGAAGGTGAACTGGCTGCTGCCCGTCCGGGGCGAGAGCTGGTTCCTCGCTCGATCGAGCCGCTCCGCGGCGACTCGCACGTCGAGCGCCTGCTCGCTTGCCATGGCGAGCGCGACAGGCGCGGGGTCCGCATTGCCGACCGTGACGATCGCCGTTCCCTGCCGAAACGACGCTTTCTCCGACACGATGGCGTAAGTGCCGGCGGGGACGCCGGCAAAGAAAAACCGGCCGTCGTCCGTAGTACGTGTTTGCCCGACCGCGTTGCCGTCGGCTGCCATCAGCGATACTTGAGCGCCCGCGATCGGCCGCCCGAGTGCGTCGCTGACGACGCCGCGCACCTGGCGGCCTTCCTGAGCGGATGCGAGCGCCACGACGAGCAAAGTCGCGACGAACGCCAGATAGGTTCGTGCCTGTTTCATTTCCACCACTCCCATGGCTGAAAGCGATCCGCCGCGCGCGGTCGCGTTCGAATCGCTCACGCCGCGGGTGAAGAGCTTCGGCTGCTAGGCGGGCAGGGGTGGGTCCCGGGAACCGGGAGAGCGAACGGCGCCGTGCGCGATGGAATCGCGGTACGGCCGGAATTCCGTGGAAGCTGGAAAAACAACCGGAGTACTGGTCGCCTGGGCGCTAACGCCTCCGAGAACGACGTCGAGCGCGGAATGGAAGCTGCACAGCTGGTCAGGCGCCTTGCCCGCGTATCCGCTACCCGGATCGCTGAATGCGGTGTTCTCGCTGATCGCCCTGCCCGCGTGCCAAACGTGGTGGCCGAGAGCACTCGCCTGCGCGGCGAGGAGGGCGCCAACGACAACCAACCGCACTAGAAGGCGAAGCGCCATTCGCTACTTTGCCTGCTCGGCGTCCGTGAGGCGGTAGAAGATGCCGCTCGGGTCGTCCTTGAGCACGGCGAGCCTGCCCGTAATCACGAGCGCGTCGAAGGTGTACTTCACCGGCTTCTTCATCTGCACCTCGACCAGGCTCTCGGGACCGCCTGGCAGGCAGAAGGCGCAGGTCGACGGCATCGCCGAGAGGACGAAGTGCGTCTGTTTCTCGCCCATCTCGAGCGACATCATGAAGCCCTGGACCTTGATGTCCTTGCGATCCAGCGCGGCGACGTTCGAGGAGAACTGGGGCACGTAGCGGTCCTTCTGCTTCACGAGCTCGACCTGCGCGAAGGTCTTCCACGAAACGATGTCCTTGCGCTCCTCGAGCGGCTTGAACGGCGCGTTCGGATCCATCCCCGGCGGCGCGACGTGCTGGGCCGCGGCAGGAAAGGAGATCAGGCAGGCGGAGAGGATCGTCAGGCCGGTCTTGGTCATGGTCGCCTCGGGCGCAAAGTATTGGCCGAATCGGCCGGCTTTGCAATCCTCGCCGTCTACCCTGCGGCGAGCGTCCTGGAGACGTCGGTACGATACGCCCGCCAGGCCGGCGGTATGGCCGCAAGCACGCCGACAAGGAGCGCGCCCGCGGCGAGCCAGAGCTCGCCCGCCTCGAAATGGCGAGCGCTGACGGGCGGCTGCTGCGCGGCCTCCATCCAGAGGCCGAGCGCCCCGGCGAAGAGGTGGCCGAGAAGAAGGCCGGCGGCCGTCCCGAGCGCGGCGAGGACCAGCCCCTCCAGGACGAGCAAGGCGAAGAGGCGCCCGGGCGTGGCGCCGAGTGCGCGCATGATTGCGAGGTCGTAGCGCCGCTCCTCGAGCGCGGAGTAGAGCGCGATGAAGACCGACGCGCCCGCGGCAGCGATGAGCACGAGCGCAAAAGCGCGCAGCGCCTCGATCCCGGCGCCGACGATGCGGAAGAGCCTCGCGGTCTCGAAAGCGGGCGAGGCAGCCTGCAGGCCGCTTTTCGCGTTGATCGCGCGCGGCAAGGTCGCTGCCGCAAGCGGCGACGCGTACTGCACGAGCAGCACCGTCACCTCGCGGTCGTCGTCCGCGCCGGCCTTGCCGGCTTCGTGCTTCTCGCCATGCTCGTGCACCGCCCATACGCTCTCGATGGGCGTGAGGACCAGGCGGTCGAGGACGGAGTGCGTCGGCGAGAGGATGCCGACCACAGTGTAGGGCGCCGCGTGCTCCTCGCCCTCGGCGCCAAGGCCGTGGGCGCCGGTGAACCGGCTTCCGACCTGCGCACCGCTGCGCGACGCGGCTTCGGCGCCGAGCACCGCTTCCATGGGCTGCTCGTAATACTTTCCCGCCTTGAGCTCGGCACCATAGTGATCTAGGTACTCGCGCCCGGCGCCGACGATGCGGAAGCCCCGCCAGCTGTCCCCCATGGCGAGCGGCATCGCCTTCCGGACCATCGGGCTCTTCTTGAGCGCCATCGCGTCCGCCAAGGGGATGTTCCCCGTCGGGGCGTCGAGCTGGTAGATCCCCGAGAGGATGAGCTGCATCGGGCTGCCTTTCGCGCCGACCACGAGGTCGATGCCTCGCGCGTCGCGGCCCATCGTCGCCTCCAGCTGCGCGACAACGATGAGCGCCGCGGCGATCACACCCACCCCGAGGGCGAGCAGCCCGAGGCTCAGCGCCGTCTGCAACGGCCGCGCGCGCAGATAGCCCGCCGACAGGGTAGCGAGGTTCATTTCCTGAGCACGAGCGTCTTCTCGAAGCGGCTCTTGAGGCGCGCGTCGTGAGTCCCTACCACGAGCGTCGCCTGCCGGCGCCGCGCCTCCTCGATGAGGAGGTCGGCCGCGCGGACGGCGGATTCGTCATCGAGGCTCGCGGTCGGCTCGTCGGCGAGGAGCAGCGCCGGGCCGTTCACCACCGCACGCGCGATTGCGACGCGCTGCTGCTCGCCTTGCGAGAGCTCGCGTGGTAGGCGCTCCGCCTTGTCCGCGACGCCGAGCGAGGCGAGCGCGGAGTCGATCGCCGCGTCGTCCTGCGGCAGGCCGGCGAGGTATTGCGCGAGCCGGACGTTCGCTCGCACGCTGAGATGGCCGACGAGGTGCAGCGCCTGCAGGACGATGCCGACGTTCCGCGACCGCCAGCGGTCGAGCGTCCTGCCTGCGAGCGACCGCAGGTCGGCGCCGAGGACGGAGAGCGCTCCAGCGCTCGGCGTGAGGAGGCCCGCAAGCAGGTGAAGGAGCGTCGTCTTGCCGCTGCCCGAAGATCCGACGACGAGCCAGCGCTCGCCCGCGGCCACCCGCCACTCGGGAACGCGGAGAACGACGCTGCTGCCGTATCGCTGCTCGAGGCCCGCGGCGATTATTTCGCGAGGCATTCCTCGAGGCCGGCGATGAAGAGGTCGCGCGGCAGCTTCTTGCCGATGAAGACGAGCACCGAGCTCTTCTTCTCCTGCTTCGCCCAGGGCTTGCCGAGGTCGCCGCCCATCATCATGTGCACGCCCTGGAAGACCACGCGCCGCGGATTGCCCTTCATCCACAGCACGCCCTTGTAGCGCAGGAGGTCCGGCCCGTAGACCTGGATCATTCCGGAGAGGAAGCCCTCGAGCTTGTCCGCCTGGAAGGGCTTGTCGGACTTGAACACGAAGGATTCGACCTCGTCGTGGTGCTCGTGGTGCGAATCGACCAGGAACTCCGGGTCGAGCTCGAGGATGGCGTTCAGGTTGAACCCGCGGATGTCGAGCACTTCCTCGATCGGCGCGTTGCCGAAGTCGACCTTCTTGATCGGCGCCCGCGGGTTCATGCGCTTGAGGCGCTTGATGAGATCCTGGATCTCTTCTTCCTTCGCGAGATCGGTCTTGGAAAGCAGGATCCGGTCGGCGAAACCCACCTGCTCCTGGGCTTCGTGGAATTCGTCGAGCTGCTTGGGCGCGTGCTTCGCGTCGACTACCGTGACGATCGAGTCGAGGAGGTAGTAGTTGCCGATGTCCTCGTCCGTGAAGAAGGTCTGGGCCACGGGGCCTGGGTCCGCCATGCCGGTGGTCTCGATCACCACGCGGTCGAACTTGAGCGCGCCCTTGTCGCGCTTCTCGCGCAGCGACCCGAGGATGCGGATGAGGTCGCCGCGCACCGTGCAGCAGATGCAGCCGTTGTTCATCTCGACGATCTGCTCGTCGGACTTCTCGATGATCTCGCTGTCGACGCCCACCTCGCCGAACTCGTTCTCGATCACGGCGATGCGCTTGCCGTGGTCTTCCTTGAGGATGCGGTTGAGGAGCGTGGTCTTCCCCGCGCCGAGGAAGCCCGTGAGGATCGTGACCGGGACCATCTGGTTCTCTTGCATGGCGAAATTCTAACCTTTGAGGACAAGCAGGCCCTTGAGGTACTCGCCCTCCGGGAATTCGAGCGCGATCGGGTGGTCCGGTGCGGCGCCGAGGCGCTCGATCACCTTCGCCTGCACGCCGGCGTCGAGCGCCGCGCCAGCGACGATGGACTGGAAGAGCTCCGCAGGCACGCCGCCGGAGCACGAGAAGGTGGCGAGCAGGCCGCCCGGCGCGAGGAGCTTGAACGCGAGCAGGTTGATGTCCTTGTAGGCGCGCGCCGCGTTCTTCGCCTGCGAGGCCGTGGGCGCGAACTTCGGCGGGTCGAGGACGATGAGGTCGAATTTCCGATTCTTGTCCCGCAACGTTCGCAAGGAAGAAAAGACATCGGCATTCAGGAACTCCATCCGCGAGGCATCGAGCGGGTTCGCGGCCAGGTTCTCGCGCGCGACCTCGATTGCCTCCTTCGACGATTCGACGGCGAGCACGCGGGCGGCGCCGCCGGCCAGCGCCGCAATGGCAAATCCGCCGGTGTAGCTGAAGGCATCGAGCACCTCGCGCCCGGCGCACAGCGCGCGAACGCGCTGGCGGTTTTCGCGCTGGTCGAGAAAGAACCCGGTCTTCTGCCCCTGCTCGACGTCGACGCGGAAGTTGAGGCCGTACTCGACGATCGGGCAGCGGCTGGCGTTCCGGTTACCTCGCGCGAAGCCGATCCTCGGCTCGAGCCCCTCGAGCTTGCGCACCTCGGCGTCCGAACGCTCGAAGATCGCTTCGCAGCCCGCTTCCTCCGCGAGCGCATCGAGCAGCGCTTCGCGCCAGCGCTCCGCGCCGGCGGAAAGAAACTGCGCCACGAGGACGTCGGCGTACCGATCGACCACAAGCCCCGGCAGCGCGTCCGACTCGCCGTGTACCAGCCGCATCGCGTTGGTATGGCTGCCCGCGCCAAGCCGCCGCCGCATCGCGAGCGCGTTGTGCACTTTTTGCCTGAAGAACGATTCGTCGACGCTCGCCTTGGCGTCGAAGGTCCAGACGCGCGCGCGGATCTGCGACGCCGGGCTGTAGGCGGCGAGCGCGAGGACCTGGCCGGAGGAGTCGCGAACTTCGACTGTCTCGCCCGGCGCCGGCTCGCCGGTGACCCTCTCGATCGCGCCGGAGAAGATCCAGGGATGGCGGCGCTTGAGCGAGCGCTCGCGGCCCTTCTTCAGGTACAGGACCATCTACTTCTTCTTTGCCCGCGGATGCGCGGCGTCGTAGACCTTGGCGAGCGCCTGGAAGTCGAGGTGCGTGTAGACCTGCGTGGTCGAGATGCTGGCGTGGCCGAGCATCTCCTGCACCGCACGCAGGTCCTGCGACGATTGCAGCAGGTGCGTGGCGAATGAATGGCGGAGCATGTGCGGGTGCACGCGCATGGCGAGCCCTCGGCGCTGCGCCCACGCCCGCAGCCGAGCGCCGACGAGTGCAGGCGCGATGCGCGCCCCGCGCGCCCCTACGAACAGCGCCTTTTCTCCTGGCGCCGCGAGCTGCGCGCGCACTTCGAGCCACGCGCGAATCGCGTCGCGCGCCTTGGCGCCCACCGGCACGGTGCGCGTCTTCGAACCCTTGCCGGTGACGGTGACTTCGCCTTGCGCAAGATCGAGGCGTCCGTCGGCCGCGTCGAGCGAGACGAGCTCCGCCAGCCGCAGGCCGGACGAATAGAGGAGCTCGAACATGGCGCGATCGCGCAGCAGCTCCGGGGAGGACGCCTCCCCGCCATCCAGAAGCATCTTCGCCTGCTCGACCGAGAGCGCCTTCGGCAGCGGCTTCGCCGCCTTGGGCGCGCGCACCCCCAAGGCAGGATTCCAGGCAAGGCCGCGATGGCGCACGAGCCAGGCGAAATATCCGCGCCATGCCGACAGGACGAGCGCGAGGGTGCGCGGAGAGAGGCCCTTGCCGTGCAGGAGGGCGACAAAGCGCCTGACGTCCGCGGTTTCCAGCTGGCCGGCGCTTCGCTCTCCGGCCAGCGTGCCGAGCACGTTCAGCGCGCGCTCGTAGTTCTCGAGGGTCGCCGCGGCCAGGCGCCGCTGGTGC
>JAFAGU010000037.1 GCA_019237595.1 Betaproteobacteria bacterium
CCCGGCAAGCCGGCAGAGGTAAGCTGCGGGCAACGCGCTCTGGCTGTGCACCGTGAAGATCGCCGCGGCGTCGAACTGCCCGGCGCGGATCGTCTCCAGGATTTCGAGATCGGCGTCCGGACGGCCGACCTTCATCCAGGGCGCGGCGAACGCGATGGATTCGTCCACCTCGGGCACGAAGCGCGCCGCGGCGGCGCCGCACGCGGAAGTGAGGAGCGTCACGTGGCAGCCGAGCGATTGGCGGAACGCGCGCAGCGCAGGCGTCGTCATCAGTACGTCGCCGAGGCTGTCGAGCCGCACGGCGAGGAGGCGCCGGACCGTTTTCCAGCGCTCGTTCATTCGCCCAGGATGCGCGCCGCCGCCTGCGCGAGGTCCGCGGCGACCGCATCGGGCGTGCGAAGCTCGGTGAGCTCCCACTCGGTCTCGTTGCCGTTGTCAATGAGGCAGGTTCTGCAGCCGGCACGCCGCCCCGCTTCGACGTCGTCGAGGATGTCACCCACCATCCATGAGCGCGCGAGGTCGACGCCCTGCTCCCGCGCCGCGAGCAGCAGCAGCCCGGGACTGGGCTTGCGGCAATCGCAACCCGCGTGCGGATGGTGCGGGCAGTAGTAGAAGCCGTGGAGCTCCAGCGTGTCGACGAGATGGCGTTCTAACGCTTCGAGATCCTCGCGGGAGAAGAGCCCGAGGGCGAGGCCCGGCTGGTTCGATACGACGATGACGCGCAGGCGACGATCGGCAAAAGCCGCGAGCGCCTCCTTCGCGCCCTTCGCGAGGCTCACTCGCGCCGGATCGACGTTGTACGGGACGTCCTCGAGGAGCGTCCCGTCCTTGTCGAGGAAGACCGCGGCGCTCACGGCCACGACGTCTCGCGCATCGGCAGCACCATCACCTCGGGAATCACGCTCTCCGCCGGGAGCGAGAGGACGAAGCGCACCGTCGCCGCGACGTTCGCCGGATCCTGCAGCACGCCGGGATCGATGTCGGGAAACCGGTCGAGGAGGAAGGGCGTGCGCATGCCGCCGGCCACGATGGCCGTCACCTTGATGCCGCGCGGGCGAAGCTCGGCGTGCAGCGCGTGCGAGAGCCCGAGCAGCCCCCATTTGCTCGCGTGGTAGGGGGCGGCGTTCGGCCACGCCCGCTTCGACGCGGTCGAGGCGATGTTCACTATGTGGCCGCCCCGCCCCTTCATGGCTTTCGCGGCGAGCTGCGAAAGCAGGAACGGCCCGCGCAGGTTCACGCGCATCACGGCGTCCCACTGCGCCACCGAGAGCTCGTCGATCGGCAGCGTGAAATCCACGGCCGCGTTGTTCACGAGCACGTCGAGCCTGCCCGCCGCAGCAAACGCGCGCTCCGCGGACGCTTCGTCGGCCACGTCGATTTCGAGCGCCGCCGCCTTGCCGCCCGCGCGCTCGATCCGGGCCGCGGTAGCTCCGGCGCCGTCGAGGTTGCGATCGGCGAGGAGCACGGCGCAGCCCGCGGCCGCGAGGTCTGCGGCGATGGCAGCGCCCAGCCCGCGCGCGGCGCCGGTCACGAGCACGCGCTTCCCTTCGAGCGGGGTAGCGCTCATGCCGCCACCGCGATGCGCGCGCGTCGCCCGCCGGCAGGCTCGCGGAGGCGCACCTGCTCGTAGAGCGAAGCGATCGCGCGCGTCACCTTCTGCCACGTGAATTGGCCATTCACCCTGCGGATGCCGTTGCGGCCGAGCTCCTTCAAGCGCTCGGGCTCGCGGCAAAGCTCCGCGAGGCGCGCGGCGAGCGCATCGGGATCGTTGGGCGCCACGAGCGCGCCGGTCAGCCCGTCCACCACGCTGAACCGGATGCCGCCGACGTCGGAGCCGACCACCGGAGTGCCGCAGGCCATCGCCTCGAGCGGCGTGATGCCGAACGGCTCGTACCACGGCGTCGTGACGAAGACGTCCGCAGCCGCGTAGTAGAGCTTCAGAAACTCGCGGCTGCGCCTGCCCGTGAACGTCACGAGCCGGCCCACGCCCTCGGCATCGGCGAGCGCCTGGAGTCGGCCGATCTCGGGCGTCGTCTCCGCGTGGGGAAGGTCCGAATTGCCGCCGACGATGACGAGGCGGGCGGCCAGGCCATGCCGATGTGCGAGGCGCGCCAGGCCGCGGATGGCATTGTCGATGCCCTTGCGCGGGACGAGCCGTCCGATGTTGAGGAGGATGCGCTCGTCCATCCGGTAGCCGAGCGTGCGCCGCGCGAGCGCGCGGGTAATGGGCCAGAACTCCGAGCGGTCGAAGCCGCACGGGATCACGCTCACGCGCGCCGGATCGCCGGGATAGAGCGTCGTAAGGTCGGTCTTGTCCTGCGGGCACTCGGCCACGATCGCGTCCGCCTCGCGCACCAGCCGGTCTTCGATTTCGAGCCGCTCGCGCGGGAACTCGTCCGCCGCGCCCTGGTGCAGCCTCCGCACGCGACCGAGGGCGTGGAAGGTGACCACGAGCGGCGTGCCGAGCGAGCGCTTGAGGGCGAGGCCGGCAAGCCCGGACATGAAGAAATTCGCGTGCGCGACGACATAGCCGCCCGGGCTCTTCGCGACATCCCTGGCGAAGCACTCGACGGAATCGGAGAACTGCGGCATGAACTCGAGGAGCTGCTCCTTGCGCACATAAGCCGGCGGCCCGGCCGGCACGTGGATCACCCGCACGCCGGGCATCCATTCCACGACCTCCGGAAGGTCCGGGGCGTCGCGCCGCGTGAAGACGTCGACGAGGTAACCGAGGTGCGCGAGCTGGCGCGCGACGTGCGCCACGTAGATGTTCTGACCGCCGCTGTCGATGCCGCCCGCCGCCGCAAGCGGCGAGGCATGCTCACTGATCAGTGCGACTCTCTTCGCCATGGTCCCTCGCTTGTTGAACGGGGGCGAGAGCAAAGCCCGTTCCAGCGAAGGCGAAGCGCGATCCTCCCGAGAGCCGCGCTATGAATTTGAATTGCGCGCGCCAATCGGCGCGGCGAGCGAGCCGCGGTAATTCTTTCGGAGCGCTTGTAGGGCCTACAACCGCAAGTGTTCCGCGCGATCCCTTATTGGAAGCGCGCGATGAAGCGGCGATCGATCGCGTCCTTCAGGTGCCACGCCCATGCGCCGCGCGCACGCACGGCGCCCCACTGGAGGAGCGCCGTTCGGCGCGCGCCGCACGAGAGGAGCATCAAGCTTCTTCGCTGCGGCCTATAGGCGCGCAGGCGACCTCCGCCGAGCATCGCGCGCAGGTTCCATTCGAGGATCGGCGCCTGGCGAACCGCGAAGACGCCGGACTTCGCGTGCGGCGCATCGCGCAATGTCGCGCAGTCGCCGACAGCGAATAGGTCGTCGCGCGATACCGAGCGGAGCAGCGCATCGGTCAGGAAAAACCCCGAGCCGTCGGTCTGCACGCCGGCCGAGCGCTGCCACGGATGGGGCGCCGGCCCGGTGGCAAGCACGGCGAAGTCGAAACGCTCGGTCGTACCCTTTGTATCGATCGCCGGCCCGGGCCCGATGGAGAGGACGGCGACCTCGCGTGTATCGACACCGGCGTTCCTCAGAGCCTCGCGGACCGGCGGTTCGATCGCGCGATCGGCATGGAGGACGACGCCGAGCCCGCGGGCCGCGAGCGCCATCGAAAGCTCGGCGCCCGCGGCGCCGCCGCCAATGACCGCAACGCGCGCTTTGTCGATCGCGAGCACCCTCTCGATGAAGCCGGGAAGCGGCTTGACGGTCACCGCGTGCTCGCTTCCCGAAAGGCGGTCGTCGGTCCGCGAGCCGACGTCCAGCGACGCGATGTCGTAGGCCAGCACGTTGCCGTTCGCCAGGGTTGCACATCGGCGCTCGGCATCGAGCGCGGCCAACGATCCCTGGACGAAGTCCGCTCCACACCGGGCGCACAACCGCGCGAAGTCGATGCCGATCTCGTCGAGGCGGTAGTGGCCCGAGAGGTAGCCGGGCACCATCCCGGAATAGAGCTGCACCCGCTCCGGGGAGACGACGGTGACCTGCGCTCCGGCAAGAGGCTTCTTCGCGAGCGACGCAAGCAGCAGCGCGTGCGCGTGGCCCGCGCCCGCGAGGAGGACGCGCTTCACGCCTTGGCGGCGAGCTTCGCCTCCTCGCGCCGCCGCAGCTCCTTGCGCTGCACCTTCCCGGTCGTGGTCATGGGCAGCGCATCGATGAACTCGATCTCGCGCGGGTATTCGTACGGGGCGAGACGGCCGCGCACGTGACCCTGGATCTCTTCGATGAGCGCCTCGGTCGGCGCGTGGCCGGGCTGCAGGACGATGAACGCCTTCACCACCGAGCCGCGAGTCGCATCGGGCTTGCCGATTACCGCGGCATTGGCCACGGCCGGATGCTTGACGAGGCAGCTCTCGATCTCGGCCGGGCCAATGCGGTAGCCGGAGCTCTTGATCACGTCGTCGCTGCGCCCCTGGTACCAGAGGTAGCCATCTTCATCCATCCGGCCCTGGTCCCCCGTGGTCGCCCAGTCGCCGATGAACTTGTCGCGCGTCGCCTGCGGGTTTTTCCAGTACTCGAGGAAGAACACCGGGTCGTCGTTCTTCCTGACCGAGATCTCGCCAAGCTCGCCCCTTGGCAGCTCGTTTCCGTTCTCATCGATGACCGCCACGCGGTGTCCGGGGTACGCTCGACCGATCGAGCCTGGTTTGACCGGCCACGCCGCCTGGCAATTGCCGACGACGTAGTTGATCTCCGTCTGGCCGAACATCTCGTTGATCGTGACGCCGAGGTGCTCCTTAGCCCAGTCGAACACCGTGACGCCGACGGCTTCTCCCGCACTCATGATGCTTCTGAGCTTGAGCTGATACTTCTGCTTCGGCGCCGGCACGGCTTTCATCATGAGCTTCAGCGCCGTCGGAAAAAGGAACGTGTTCCGGATGGCGTATTTTTCCAGCAGGTAGAACGCGCGCTCGGCGTCGAACTTGCCGCGATAGCCGAGCACAGGGATGCCGAAGTGCCACGACGGGAGGAGCGCGTCGAAGAGCCCGCCCGCCCATGCCCAGTCCGCCGGCGAATAGAAGACATCGCCGGGCTGCGGCAGGAAATCGTGCGAATGGACGAAGCCCGGCAGGTTGCCGAGCATCACGCGATGCGCGTGTAGCGCACCTTTGGGCGCCCCGGTCGTGCCGCTCGTGTAGATGATGAGCGCCGGATCGTCGGCGCGCGTGTCGACGCACTTGAATTCCGGATTCGCCTTTTCGGTCACGGATTCGTATTTCAAGACTCCCGAATCCATCGCGCCTCCCACGCCGATGACGCGTTTCAGGCTGGGGACCTTGCCCTTGATCGCGGAAAGGTTGGCGATCGTCGTGGGCTCGACGATGGCGACGCTCGCTTCGGCGTGGTGCAGGCGGTATTCGAGCGCGTCGGGTCCGAAGAGATGCGAAAGCGGCAGCGCGATGGCGCCCATCTGGAAGATCGCGATATAGGCGATCGCCGTTTCAGGCCGCTGCGGGAGGAGCAGCGCCACCCGGTCGCCGCGCTGCACGCCGAGGCCGGCCAGGGCGTTCGACAGGCGATTCGCCTGCGCCTGGACCTCGGCGAAGGTGAGCTTCGCGCTCGAGCCGTCCTCGTCTTCCCAATAGAGCGCCACGCGCGAACGGTCGCCGGCCCACTGGCCGCAGCAGGCGCGGGCGATGTTGTAGCGCGCCGGAACGTCCCAGCGAAAGCTCCCGTAGAGCTCGTCGTAGCGATCCGGCATGCGCGGATTCTATACTTGCGCATGATCGAAGCCCTGGTGTTCGACGCGTACGGCACGCTCTACGACGTTCACTCCGTCGTGCGGCGCTGCGAATCATTCTGGCCGGGCCGAGGGACCGCGCTCTCTGCGGCGTGGCGCTCGAAGCAGCTCGAGTACACGTGGCTGCGAAGCCTCATGGGGCGCTACGCCCCCTTCTCGCAGGTGACGCTCGAGGCGCTCCGCTTCGCATGCGAGGCGATGAAGCTGCCGCTCGGCGGCGAGCAGGAACGCGCGTTGATGGACGAGTACACGCGCCTCGCGACATTTCCAGAAGTGGCATCGTTCCTGCAGAAGCGCAGCGGCCGGCGCGCCATCCTCTCGAACGGCTCGCCCGACATGCTCGATCCGCTCGTCGCGCATTCGGGCCTGCGCTTCGACGCCGTCCTGTCGGTCGACGAAGTCGGCGTATACAAGCCTTCGCCGCAGGTTTACGAGCTCGCCGTGCAGCGGCTGCGCATCGCGAAGGAGCGCATCGGCTTCGTTTCATCCAACTGCTGGGACGCGATCGGCGCGAAGGCGTTCGGCTTCCAGGTGTACTGGGTGAACCGCGGCAGCGCGCCGCTCGACCGGCTGGGGTTCGCGCCGGACGGGATCGTCTCGTCGCTGCAGGACCTGCCTTGAAGTTCTGCTCGAACTGCGGCGCCCCGGTCGTGCGGCGCATTCCGCCGGGCGATACCCTCCCCCGTTTCGTCTGCGACGCGTGCGGCATCGTGCACTACCAGAACCCGCTCGTCGTCGTGGGATCGATCCCGGAGCACGAGGGACGCATCCTCCTCTGCCGCCGCGCCATCGAGCCGCGATACGGTTACTGGACGCTTCCGGCGGGTTTCCTCGAAAACGGCGAGACCGTCGCTGCGGGCGCCGTGCGCGAAACAACCGAAGAGGCCGGCGCCAGCATCGAGCTCGGCCAGCCCTTCAGCCTTGTCTCCGTCCCGCGCGTGAACCAGGTGCACCTCTTCTTCCGGGCTCGGCTCCAGCACCTGGACTTCAAGCCTGGCGAAGAGACGCTCGAGGTGGCCCTTTGCGACGAGGCGTCCATCCCATGGAAGGACATCGCCTTCCGGACCGTCGCGCTGACGCTGCGCCATTGGTTCGCCGACCGCAAGGCAGGCAGGTTCACCTTCCACGCCGAGGATCTGTTGCCCGGTTGAGCTCGCCGAGACGCTCGTCGGCATGCGCGTGGGGACTTAAACTAGGGCCTCCGGAAAGGAGCGAACCATGGCCATGGTGAAGCATCTGACCATCCCAAGTTCGGCGGAGGAAAGGTCGGCTCGACGCAGCAGAAGAAATAGCAGGAACGAAGGTTGGAGCGGCGCGATTTCCTGAAGCTCTGCGCCGTGGGCGCTGCCGGCGCCGCGGCGCCCGCGATCGCGGCGGATGCGCAGGCGCGCTTCTACTCGCGCTCGCGGCTCGTCGACGAGAAGGGCGCTCCGCTCCTCGCTTCCGCGGTGCCGGTCAAGCGCAACCTGATCTTCAACTATCCGTACGAAGCGACGCCGTGCTTCCTGCTGAACCTCGGCGAGCCGGTCAAGCCGGCCGCGAAGCTTGCGACGGCCGACCATCAGTCCTACGAGTGGAAAGGCGGGGTCGGACCTGGCCGTTCCATCGTCGCGTACTCCGCGATCTGCGCCCACAAGCTCACCTATCCGACGCGCGAGATCAGCTTCATCAGCTTCCGCGCCGAGAAAGGCCCCGCCGACCGGCAGGCGTCGGTCATCCATTGCTGCTCCGAGCACAGCCAGTACGACCCCTCGCAGGGCGCCCGCGTCGTCGCCGGCCCGGCGCCCCAGCCGCTCGCCGCCATCCTTCTCGAGCAGCATGCGAGGAGCGGGGAGCTCTACGCCGTCGGCACGCTCGGCGGGGAGATGTTCGGGGAATTCTTCGCCAAGTACGAATTCAAGCTCGCGATGGAGCTCGGCGCCTCCTCCCGGCGCGCCTCCGGCCCCGACTGCGTCGTACGGCCGATCGAGAACTACTGCCGCCAGCAGGTGAAGTGCTAGCGTGGCTCGGCGAGCGGGACCCGTTCCCGCCCGTCGAAAAGTCGCTCCGTGAGCCGAACGGCCTGCTCTGCGCGGGAGGCGATCTTTCGCCGGCGCGGCTCCTCGACGCCTACAGGCACGGCATCTTCCCCTGGTTCTCGCGCGGCGAGCCGATCCTGTGGTGGAGCCCCGATCCCCGCATGGTGCTCTACTGCGACGAGCTCAAGGTCTCGCGCTCGCTCGCGAAGAGCGTTCGGAACAAGGGCTTCGAGCTCGCCGTCGACTCGGCGTTCCCGGCCGTGCTCCAGGGCTGCGCCGAGCGACCCGAAGGGACGTGGTTGAACCGCGCGATGAAATCCGCCTATCTTGCCCTCCATGAGGCGGGGCATGCCCACAGCTTCGAGACCTGGCGCGACGGCGAGCTCGTCGGCGGCCTCTACGGCGTCGCCATCGGCCGCATGTTCTTCGGCGAGTCGATGTTTTCGCGCGCCACCGACGCCTCCAAGGTTGCCCTCGTTCGGCTCGTGGAGTTCCTGCGCGCCCGGGCGTTCCCGCTCATCGACTGCCAGATGAATACGCCGCTGCTCGCCTCGCTGGGCGCGCGCGAGATCCCGCGGCGCGATTTCTTGCGCGCGGTGTCCGCCTTGGTAAACTACCCGGAGCGTGCGGGACAATGGAAAGCGGCTCCTTGAAAGCGGGCGAGGCCTGAGTGTCGAGACTTAACGACCTCCCGCACGCGGTCCTGCAGTTCTACGTGACGGCGCCCTACCCGTGTAGCTATCTGCCCGACAGGATGGCCCGCTCGCAGGTCGCGACGCCGAGCCACCTCATCAATACCGAGCTCTACGGCGACCTCGTCAAGACCGGCTTTCGCCGCAGCGGCATCTTCACGTACCGCCCGCATTGCGACAGCTGCCGCGCCTGCGTGCCGGTGCGCATCCCCGTGCGCGACTTCCGGGCGAACCGCTCGCAGCGGCGCGCGTGGAAGCAGCACGCCGACCTGACGGTCCATCCGCAGCCGCTCAAGTTCCGGCTCGAGCACTATGCGCTCTACCTGCGCTACCAGTCCAAGCGCCACTCCGGCGGCGGCATGGACAACGACAGCCGCGACCAGTACTCGCACTTCCTCCTCCAGAGCCGCGTCGACACGCGGCTGATCGAGTTCCGCGACGCGGGGCAGCTGGTCATGGTGTCGATCGTCGACTACCTGCCCGACGGCCTCTCTTCCGTCTACACGTTCTACGAGCCGGAGCGCCGCAGCGCGAGCTTCGGCACCTACAACGTGCTCTGGCAGATCGAATCCTGCCGCGCGCTCGGGCTCCCCTACCTCTACCTCGGCTACTGGATCCGCGAGAGCCCGAAGATGGCCTACAAGTCCAAGTTCGAGCCGATCGAGGGCTTCGTCGGCGGCATCTGGCGGCGGCTGCGCCACCGCCCCGCGGACGAGAACCGGGCTTGAGCCTCTACGGGCTCGCCCGACCGCTTCTTTTCTCGCTAGACCCGGAAACCGCACATCGCCTCACGCTGCGCGCGGCGGATGTTTTTTCGCTGCTCCTCTCCTCTCCCTGTCCGTCGAATCCGGCGCGCGTCATGGGGCTCGACTTCCCGAATCGCGTGGGCCTCGCAGCGGGGCTCGACAAGGACGCGGCGCACATCGACGCCCTGGCCGCCCTGGGCTTCGGCTTCCTCGAGGTGGGTACCGTGACGCCGCGGCCGCAGCCCGGCAATCCGCGGCCCCGGCTCTTCCGCCTCCCGGAGAAGGAGGCGCTCATCAACCGCTTCGGCTTCAACAACGTCGGCATCGACGCATTCCTGCGCAACGTCGAGCGCTCGCGCTGGCGCGGCATCCTGGGCGTGAACCTGGGCAAGAACGCCGACACGCCGGCCGATCTCGCCGCCGACGACTACGAGGCGGGGCTCGAGAAAGTCTATGCGCGCGCCTCCTACGTCACCATCAACATCTCTTCGCCGAACACCAAGGGCCTCCGCGACTTGCAGTCGAAGGACTCGCTCGAGGCGCTGCTGCAGCGGATCTCGCTCCGGCGCAAGATCCTCGCGGACCGCCAGGGCCGGCGGGTCCCGCTCGCGCTCAAGGTGGCCCCGGACCTCGACGATGCCGCGATCGGCGACATCGCCGACGCCGTGCGGCGCCATGGCGTGGATGCGGTGATCGCCACCAACACGACCGTGAGCCGCGAAGGCGTCGAAGGCGAGCCCAACGCCGGCGAGGCCGGGGGGCTCTCGGGCGCGCCGGTGCGCCGCCGCGCGACCGAGGTGCTCTCCAAGTTCGCCGCCCTGCTCAAGGGCGAGGCCGCGCTGATCGGCGCGGGGGGCATTCTCTCCGTCGACGACGCGCGCGAGAAGTTCGCCGCGGGCGCTTCGCTCGTCCAGCTCTACACCGGACTCATCTATCGGGGGCCGGAGCTCGTTCGCGAATGCGCATCGGCGTCCCTCGCGAGGTAAAGGACGGCGAGCGGCGCGTCGCGCTAACGCCTCAGGGCGCCGGCTTTCTCGTCCAGCGTGGCATCCGCGTCGTCATCGAGCCGGGCGCAGGAATGGGCAGCGGCTTTCCCGATGCCGACTATCGCGAAAGCGGCGCGGCCCTGGATGACCCGTGGCGCTGCGAGCTCGTCCTCAAGGTGAAGGAGCTGCAGCCGGCGGAATACCGCAAGCCGCGCGCGGGCCAGACCGTCTTCGGCTTCCAGCACTTCGCCCCGGAGCCGGCGCTCCTCGACGCCGCGCTCGCGAGCGGCGCGAGCTTCATCGCCTTCGAGACGGTCGGCCAGGAAGGCGGCCGGCTGCCGATCCTCGCACCCATGTCGGCGATCGCCGGGCGCCTTGCCGTCCTCGTGGGCGCCTGGTTCCTGCAGACGCAGAATGGCGGAAGCGGCGTATTGCTTCCCGGCGTGGAGGGCGTGGCGCCCGGCCGCGTCGTCATCCTGGGCGCGGGCAATGTCGGCTCGAATGCGCTTTCCGTCGCCGCGGGCATGCGGGCAAGCGTCACGGTGCATGCCAGATCGGA
Organism: Betaproteobacteria bacterium; assembly: GCA_019237595.1. Lineage (GTDB taxonomy): Bacteria > Pseudomonadota > Gammaproteobacteria > Burkholderiales > SG8-39 > SCGC-AG-212-J23. The sequence goes on from JAFAGU010000037.1 coordinate 10,736, forward strand.
GAAGCGGTTCGCGGCGCTCCGAAAGGCCTTCCCCGACGCAGTCTTGACGACGGCGCCGGCCGCCGTCGAACGCGCGGACCTCGTCATCGGCGGCGTCCTGACGCCCGGGCAGATGTCCCCGAAGCTCCTTGCGCGAGCCATGCTGCGAGCGATGAGACCAGGCTCCGTGCTCGTCGATGTCGGCATCGACCAGGGCGGCATCGCGGAGACCTCGCGCCCCACGTCGCATGCCGCGCCGACGTACGTCGAGGAAGGCGTCATCCACTACTGCGTGCCCAACATGCCCGCCGCTTGCGCGCGCACTGCGAGCCTCGCGCTCGAGCAGGCGGTGCTGCCCTATCTCGAGAGCCTCGCCGCCGGCCGGCTCGACGGGGACCTCCGCACCGGATTGCAGGTTCGCGGCGGGCGGGTAACGCACGAGCAGCTCGCGCGCGATACCGGGCGACAATACGCGCCGTCATGAGACGCGACTCGGCTGCCCGGATCGACGAGGCCCGCTGCATCGGCTGCACGCTGTGCATCGAAGCCTGTCCGGTGGATGCAATCATCGGCGCGCGCGGCGTCATGCACGCCGTGATGGAGAGCTGGTGCATCGGCTGCGCGCTCTGCGTGCCGCCCTGCCCGGTGGACTGCATCGTGATGGAGAAGCCGGCCGGGCGCTTCACGGACGAGCACAAGAAGGCCGCGCAGCGCCGCGCACGGGCGCGGAAGGCGCGGCTCGCACGGCAGGCGATCCGGCCGGTGCCGGACCCGGCGGCCGCCCTCGCCGAAGCGCTGGCGAGGAGAAAGCGCAAATGAATCCGCAGAAGCGGCGCGAGATCTTCGAGCGCCTGCGGGCCGCCAATCCCCATCCGACGACGGAGCTCCATTACCGCACGCCGTTCCAGCTCCTGGTCGCAGTGGTGCTCTCCGCCCAGGCGACCGACAAGTCGGTGAACCTCGCCACCGGGCCGCTCTTCGAGAAGCACGCCACGCCGGAGGCGATCGCACGCCTCGGCGTCGCGGGGCTCGAGAAGTACATCAAGAGCATCGGCCTCTACCGCACCAAGGCGAAGAACGTCGTCGCGCTCTCGAAGATCCTCCTCGAGGAGCACGGCGGAGAAGTGCCGGCGGAGCGCGAGGCGCTCGAGCGGCTGCCCGGCGTCGGGCGCAAGACGGCGAACGTGGTCCTGAACACCGCGTTCGGCCAGCCCACCGTCGCCGTGGACACGCACATCTTCCGCGTGGCGAACCGCACCGGCCTCGCGCCGGGGAAGGACGTCCTCGAAGTCGAGCAGAAGCTGCTGAAGACGATACCGCCGGAGTTCCTCAAGGACGCGCACCATTGGCTCATCCTGCACGGGCGCTACGTCTGCGTGGCGCGCAAACCCTTGTGTGGCGTTTGCGTGCTCGTCGATCTTTGCCCCTACGAACCGAAGACTCTGTCCGGCGCCGGTTGACATGTAGGAATCGCCGCACGCGCCGCAGGTTCGGCGGACTTTCCAGAGGCGGACGCTGATCCTCCAAGTCGAGCGCAACCTTGCCCCTGAAGCCAGTGACCGGATAGGTTTCCACCTCTATGCTCGATATCGTCCTGCTCCTCGCCGTCCTTGCGACCTTGCTCGTGGTCGTCGCCGTCTCCCAGCCGGTGGCGGTACGGCTCAAGGTTGCGCCGGTGGTGCTCCTCGCCGTCATCGGGGTGGCCATCGGCGCGGTGTCGCTTGTCTTGGTGCACACTCCCCTTTCCGCCCGCTACGGCGATCTGGCGGGGCTGTTCGCCGACCTGCCGGTCGGCGCCGAGACCTTCATTTACGTCTTTCTCCCGCTGCTTGTCTTCGAGGGCGCGATCACGGTCGACGTGCGGCGGATGCTTGAGGACGCCGCCCCGATCCTGATGCTGGCCGTTGTCGCCACCGTCGTGTGCACCGCCGTGGTCGGCTTCGCGCTTTGGCCGATCGCGGGCCTGCCGCTTGTCGTCTGCCTGCTGCTTGGCGCGGTGGTGGCGACCACTGATCCGGCGGCGGTCATCGCGGTGTTCCGCGATGTCGGCGCCCCGGCTCGGCTAACCCGCCTCGTCGAGGGCGAGGCGCTTCTGAATGACGCCGCGGCGATCGTGATGTTCACGGTGCTGCTCGGGGTGATCGTCTCCGGTCAGCAGCCGAACCTCATCGTTGGCGAGGAGCAGTTCCTGGTTTCCTTTTTCGGCGGCGCGGCTCTGGGATTTTTCGCCGGGCGCGCGTTGCTGCAGC
>JAFAGU010000079.1 GCA_019237595.1 Betaproteobacteria bacterium
ACCCGCGAGCGTGCGGCCGTTGATCTCCTCGCGCTGCTTGAAGAGGAGCGCGCTCATGGGAAAGACCACGACCGGAGTGGTATGCATGATGAGCGCTGCGAGACCAATCTTCATGTGCGCCATCGCGGCGGTGATGAAGACCGAGCCGAACGAAGTGGCGATGCCGCAGGCGACGTAGATCCAGACGCCCGGCGCACCCGCCTTGCGAACCTGGGCGCGCACGGCATGCCAATCGCGCGTGACCGCGACCTGGAGCACGAATGCCGAGAGCGCGGCGATCACGGTGCCGAGAAGCGGCTCTTCCCACTGCCGCATCGCAAGGCCCCGCAACACGTTGCCGAATCCGAAACCGGCGACCGCGAAGAGGCCGGCGAGGAGCCCCCGGCGGATCGCTACGCGCGACAGGCGCGTCTCGCCGGGCCGCGAACCGGCCGGTGGCTGGGTGAGCCAGAGGCCGACCCACACGACGGCGACGAGGGCGAGCTCGTAGGCGCCGAGCGCTTCGTGGGCAAGTAGCCACGCACCAAGGAGCGCGACGACGGGCGCCGAGGAGTGGAATACGCTCGCTCGCGAGGGTCCGAGCAGGCGAACGGTGTCGAAGAGCGCCCGCCGGCCGAGGAAGATGCCCACGACGCCGGCGAGGACGAAGAGCGCGCACCCTCGCAAGTCCCAGGAATACGGCGCCGTGCGAATGGCGAGCTCGCCGCCATAGAGCAAGGCAGGGAAGAGCACGTTGGTCCCGAGCACGAAGAGGAATCCGGACTCGACCGGCATGCGGGCGATCGCATACCGGGTGAGGATCATGTTGGCCGCGAACGACAGCATGGCGAGGAGCGCGAGCGCGAAGCCCATGGCTAGGCCTTGCCCGCGCCGTCGAGCTTGTCGAAGTTGCGCATGCGCCGGTTCGCGTCGCGTCCGCGCTCGAGCGCCTGCGCGAGCGGCAGATCCGAAACCTCGTGGAAGAGCTTCTTCGTTTCGGCGATGGCTGCCGGGCTGAGCGCTGCCATCCGTTCTGCGAGTGCGAGCGCCTCGCGCAACACGGCTTCCCTGGGATGCACTGCGTTGATCATGCCGAGCTCCAGCGCGCGCGCCGCGGAGATCGGCTCGCCGAAGGCGACGAGCTCGAACGCAGCCTTGCGCCCGACTTGGCGAACGAGGTTCGCGAGCACAATCGCCGCGACGATGCCATGGCGAGTTTCCGGGTAGCCGATCTGCGCATCGTCCGCCATGATGGCGAGGTCCGCTGCGATGGCGAGCCCCGCGCCGCCGCCCATGGCGGCGCCATTGATCGCCGTGATCACCGGCGGCCGCGTGCGCGAGAACGCGAGGTGCAGCTCCATCGTGAGCTGGGCACGCGCCTCCGCGGCCGCGGGATCCTTGAGCCCCTTGAACTCGCCGAGGTCCGCCCCGGCGCAGAACCCCGCCCCGGCGCCGGTGAGGACTACGCATCGCACCGAAGGGTCGGCATCCGCTTGGCTCAACGCCTGGAGCAGCGCCTTGGTGAGCTCGGTGTTCAGCGCGTTGCGCTTCTCCGGACGATTCATCGTCAGGAGGCGGATGGCGCCGCGGTCTTCTACGAGGAGCGTCATAGCGCGGCGAGCCTCGCGCGCGCTTCCTCGAACTCCTGCACAAGCCGCTGGAAGAGCTGCGCGGCTGGGACGATGTCCTCGACCAGCCCCGCGCTCTGGCCGGCCTCGACCTTGCCCCATTCCACGTCGCCTTCAAGCGCCGCCTTTTTCAAGCTCGCCTCTTCATAGAGCGCCTTTGCCGGAGCCGGCTCGAGCTCGTGGAACTTGCTGCTGAGCGCATTCTTGAGCAGCCGCACCGGCAGCGCCCGCGGCCCGACGAGCGTCGTGTCCTCGACCGTCGCGGCCAGGATCGCCTTCTTGTAGTTGTCGTGCACGTTCGCCTCGGGCGTCGCGATGAAGCGCGTGCCGAGCTGCACTGCGTCGGCGCCAAGCGCCAGCAACGCGGCGATTCCGGCGCCGTCGGCGACGCCGCCGCTCGCGACGATGGGGAGCTTGACCGACCTGGCGACGCGCCGCACGAGGACGAGCGTGCTTACCTGGGCGGGCGGCGGGTGCCCGCCCGCCTCGGCGCCGTCCACGACGAGCGCATCGACTCCCGCGGCCTCGGCCTTGCGGGCATGCTCGAGGGAAGCGACGACATGGAGCCACTTCGTGCCGACGGCGCGAAAGCGCGCGAGGTGCTCCCGCGACCCGCCCTGCGACGCGACCATCACCGGAATGCGCGCCGCATGCGCAATCTCGAGCAGCTCGCCGGCGCGCGGATTGTTGAGCGGAACGTTGACGCCGAAGGGCTTCTGCGTGCCGCGCGAAATCTCGTCCAGCGCGGCGCGGAAGGCCTCCGGCCGCAGCGGCCCCGCCGCGAGGACGCCCAGCCCGCCGGCATTCGAGACGGCGATCACGAGCGGCGCGCTGGAGGACGCCCAGCTCATCGCCGCCTGGAAGATCGGGTAGCGGATGCCGAGGAGCTCGGTGATCCGCGTCCTCACTTGATTTCCTTCTCGCCGTGGATCATGTCGCGCGCGCGCCCCGCCAGCTTGGCGAGGGCGCGTTCGAAGACCGCGTGCTCGTTCGCCGACAGGCAGCTCCGGAACGACTCGTTCCGCTCGCTCGCCGCGCGGATGAGGCCGGCATAAGCCTTCCTGCCGCGCCCCGTGAGCGCGAGCCGCACGCCGCGCGCGTCCGCCTCATCGGCTTCGCGCAGGACGAGGCCGCGTCGCGCGAGGCCCGAGACGACGCGGCTCATCTGGCTCTTGTGGATTCCCGCCGCGTGCGCGAGGTGGTTGAGCGAGAGCGGCTCGGCCGCATCGCCCAGAAGCGCTAGAGTGCGCCACTCCCAGAGGCTCACTCCGAACTCGCGGCGGTAGCGCAGCTCGGCGCCACGAGACAGCAGGTTCGCCACGACGTGGAGCCGGTAGGAAATGAGCTCCTTCATCGGCGTTGCGTCAGTCGTCGAAGAACGGCGTCTCATCCCCGCCTTGCGTTCGGATGTCGAAGCGATAGGACCCGGGCCCTTCCTTCCTCGCGACGAGGAGAGCCCGAAGCGCGTGCGGCTGCACCGCGCAAAGCACCGGATCGCGTGCGTTTGCCTCCTCGCCCTCGAAGAACATCACCGTCTGGAGCTGGCGCATGAGGCCGGAAAAGAGCACGAGGACGTTCACGTGCGGCGCCCGGCCCTCGAGAGCACCTGGCTTGACCGTGCGGAAGGAATAGTTGCCGTCCGCGTCGGTCGCCGCGCGCCCCCAGCCAAAGAACGCCGGATCGTCGTATCGGCCTTTCGCGCTCGCCTGCCAGATCTCGACGATCGCGTTGTCCATCGGGCCGCCGTCGCCTTGCACGAGCCGCCCCCGGATTTCGATCGAGGCGCCCGAGGCCTTCGTCGTGCCGATGACTGTTAGGTCGTTCGCCGCGCGGCCGAATTCGCGTGGAAAGAAAGGGCCGAGCGTCATCTCGGCAGTGGGGACCAGGGGCTTCACGGCATGGCCGGCGCCGCGCCACGGCCGCGCACGACAATGCGGTACTCGTAGACGAGCGCATCTTGCGGACCGGACGACGGCGGCAGCAGCGTGGCGATGCAGGCGCTGCGCGCGGCTGGGTCGCGCACCGCGTTCAGGATCGCGTCGCGCTCGTTGAGC
>JAFAGU010000316.1 GCA_019237595.1 Betaproteobacteria bacterium
GACCTCGTCGGCCATCTCGTCGATCTGACCCACGGCGGCGCCGATTACAGCTTCGAATGCGTCGGCAATGTCCAGCTGATGCGGCAGGCGCTCGAATGCTGCCACAAGGGCTGGGGCGTGTGCACGATCATCGGCGTCGCTCCCTCGGGGGCGGAGATCGCCACCCGCCCGTTCCAGCTGGTCACCGGCCGGGTGTGGCAGGGCTCAGCCTTCGGCGGCGCCCGCGGGCGCACCGACGTGCCGCGCATCGTCGACTGGTACATGGAGAACAAGATCGCCATCGACCCGCTCATCACGCACCGGCTGCCGCTCGACCGGATCAACGAGGGCTTCGACCTGATGCACCGCGGCGAGTCGATCCGCAGCGTGGTCGTCTACTAGCGAAACCCCGATAGTTGGCCGCGGAGGGCTGTGCCACCATCCGCGCTCCACTGGAGGAGACACCAATGAAGAAGTCCGCATGGCTCGCGCTCGTCGCGGGAAGCATGTTCAGCGCGTTCGCATGGGCCCAGGCGCCGGAGGTGACGCTGGCGAGGATCGATTGCGGGACGGGGGCGAAGCCGACGAATTTCGCGGAGAGGCACAACGATACGTTCGCGTTCGCGGATATCAACCGCCCGTTCACGTTCAGCTGCTACCTGATCAGGCACGGCGACGATTACATGGTGTGGGACACGGGCTTCGCGCCCGGGACGAACCCCAATGCGCCGAAGGTGGGGCTCGCGGAGCGGCTGGCGGAGGTGAACGTGAGGCCCGACCAGGTGAAGTACGTCGGGATCAGCCACTACCACCAGGACCACACCGGGCAGCTCGGGCCGCTCACGAACGCGACGCTGCTCATCGGCAAGGGCGACTGGGACGGGATCAACGCGAATCCGCCGATGCCGAGCGCGAACGTGGCGGGCTTCAAGGACTACATGGGCCCCAACGCGCGCAAGGTGGAGCCGCTCGCGCTGGACAAGGACGTCTTCGGCGACGGCACGGTGCTCGTGATCCGCACGCCCGGCCACACGCCGGGGCACATGAGCGCGCTCGTGCGCCTGCGCTCGGGGAAGAACTACCTCCTCAGCGGCGACGCGGTGCACTACCACGAGAACTACGAGTCGAACGGCGTGCCGTCCATCAACTTCGACCGCTCGCAGACGCTCGCCTCGATCGACCGCCTGAAGAAGATCGCGGCGAACCTCAACGCCACGCTCGTCATCCAGCACGACATGCGCGACATCGGCAAGCTGCCGGCGTGGCCGGCGGTCGCCAAGTAGCGCCGGCGCGAGGCGCCGCTAGGGCGCGAGCTCGAATTCGCCGTTGATCTCGACGGCGATGCCGCGCGGAAGCGCGGCGTGGCCGACGGCGGAGCGCGCGTGCGGCGCGCCCCAGAGGTCGAAGAAGAGGTCCGAGGCGCCGTCGATCACCTGCGGCATCTGGGTGAAGTCGCCGGTGCAGTTCACCATGCCGAAGAGGCGCAGGCAGCGGCTCACCCTGTCCAGGTCGCCGGTGTGCTGCTTGATCGTCGCGAGCATGGTGAGGGCGACGGCGCGCGCGGTGGCGTAGCCTTCCTCGACGGTGATGTCGACGCCGAACTTGCCCGCCTGCCGCACGCCGGGCAGGAACGGGAGCGCGAGGCCGTGGCCCGAGAGGAAAAGCACGTTCCCCGACTGCGTGCAGCCGGTGCGGTTCGCCTTCGGGAAGGTGAACGGCGGCGGGAGGGTATAGCCCATCGCGTTCAGCTTGGACTCGATCGCTCCCATGGCTACTGAGGCTTGATATCGACTTCGTCGCCGAGCTTGCGCACGAAGGCGAGGTAGCGCGCGAAGAAGGCTTCCCACTGCTCGGGGCCCATGTAGTCGGGCTCGGCGCCCAGGCCCGCGAGGCGCTCCTTCACGTCGGGGAGCGTGAGGATGCGCTGGATCTCGATCGCGAGCTTCTCGCGGACGGCGAGCGGCGTCTTTGCGGGCGCGAACACGCCGAACCAGTCGTCGCCCTCGTAGTTGACGCCCGCCTCGGCGAGCGTCGGCACGCCGGGATAGAAGTTCTTGCCGGCGGGGGAGGTGGTGGCGAGGATCTGCAGCCGGCCGCTCTTCGCGAGCGGGATGGCGTTCGGCCCGGGCGCGAAGGCGTACACGACGCGCCCGTTCATCGCGTCGTTCACCGCCTCGGGCGTGCCGCGGTAGGGGATGTGCTCGGCCTTGAAGCCGGCGAGGTGCGCGAGCGCGGCGGAGTGCAGGTGCGCGGTGCTCCCCACGCCCGCGGAGGCGTACTGGATCGGCTGCGGCTGCTGCTTCGCCCACGCGACCAGGTCCGCGACGCTCCTGAAGCCGCGCTCGGGCGAGACGACGAGGAAGGAGGGCGAGCGCGCCATCTGCGCGACGCCGCTGAAGTCCTTCGTCGCGTCGTAGGGAACGGTGCGGTCGATCGCCGCGCGCACGCCGAAGGCGCTCGCCACGGCGAGGAAGGTGCGGCCGTCGGGCGGCTGCTCGGCCGCCCACTTCGAGCCCACCACGCCGCCCGCGCCGACGCGGTTGTCCACGATCACCGGCACCTTCCACGCGTCCGTGAGGTGCTGCGCGAAGATGCGCGTGATGACGTCCGTCCCGCCGCCCGCGGTGAAGGGCACTACCATTCGAATGGGGCTTTGCGAAAAAGAAACCTGGGAAAAGAGAAGGGAAATAAGAACCAAAAACGCTTTCACGGCACGTAGACCCACAGGTCGAGCATGACGAGCGCGCCGGGCACGGCGAGCGCGGGCGTCTCGATGGCGGAGTAGGGGAGGTACTGTCCCGGCAGTCGCTTGTCCCACGCCTTCCACGATTCCCTGAACGTGCGCAGGTCGGTGTGGAACTGCTGCACGCGCACGACGTTCGCGAGCGTCGTCCCGGCTTTGCGGCAGATGTTTTCTGCATTTTCCAGGATGTGATTCATCTGTCCGGAAAAACCCCTGACTGCCAATCGCCCTTCGCGGTCCACTGCCATCAGGCCGCCCAGGAACAGCAGATCCCCCGCGCGGATCGCCTGTGCCTGTCCCATATAAGGCATGGGCACGCCCGCGTCGATCCGCTCCTTCTTCACGCGGCCGCCGCGCCTCACGCTGATCGTGTTGATCTCGATCCGGCCGACCTCGCACACGAACCCGGGATTGGACGTGGTGATGATGGTGGTCGCCGGCGGATTGGCGCCGAAGTGCTCCGCCCAGACCTCGTTGAACTTCGGCGCGTCGGTGATATCGCGAAGATAGACCTGGGCTTTTATGACTTCATCGAACGTATTTCCTACTGCGCTCAATGCTGGAAGAAGCTTTTTCTTCAAAACAAATTCCGTTTCCAGCTTGATCGGCGTGCCTTTCCAAAGGTGGCCGGGCAGGAGCCGCGCCTCGGGGTCGATCGGCCCCTTCGCCGGGTCGAGCGCCTCGGCGGTCTGGCCGGCGACGAAGACGTAGTCGCCGCACACGAGCACCGGGCTGTAGCTTGAGCTCACGTGCACCGGCAGGTCTTTCGGCCGGTGCTGCACCGGCGTCATGCCGGAATCGTTCGCCACCGCCATGAGTTGCACCTCCATGTCCTGCCCCTTTGCGAGGAAGTCCTGGTGCAGGTTGGAGGT
>JAFAGU010000306.1 GCA_019237595.1 Betaproteobacteria bacterium
CCGCGTCGGCGTAAGGTTCGGCGCGCTCGTACTTCCCCCGGGCAGCCGCGCGCCGGCGACATAGCGATTCTTTCTCGCGCCGCCGAGGAAGTTTCGCGGCGTATGTCATTCGCCGCAGTGGCCGAGAGCGTCGACGAGATACGCGCCGCGATTGAGCCTTGCGTCGCGCGAGGGATCCGGTGCAAACGGGCCCGGCGAGAAGAAGAGCCATTTCCAGCCCCAGAGGAGGAAGCGGTAGCCGAAGGGAAATGGCAGCTCGTGCTCGCGACTCGCCTGGCTGCTCGGCGGCAGCGAGCGAAGGAACGCGAACAGATCCTTCAGGTCCGCATCGACGATCCTGGTGAAAGACGGATAGGGAAAAGCAGGAAAGTAATGCGCCCCATCCGGACGGCGCCCTTCGCGCATCGCGCGAATGAAGTCGTGCTCCTTCCAGGCGCCGATTCCTGCAGTCGCATGCGGCGTGATGTTCGGGCCGTAGAACGTCCCGAAAGGCGTCTTGAGCGCCCGGCCGCCCGCGAAGGGTGTCGCGCCGTTGCGTTCTTCGGTGTGGCAGCCGACGCAGCCGCCTGCCTTCGCGAGATACGCGCCGCGTTTTGCGTCGCCCTGCGCGGCCGCGGGCACGTTGAGCACAAGGCCCGCAAAAAGCAAAAGCCCCGCGAGTGCGGGGCTTCGTGGGCGCATGGAGAGGCTAGCGCTTCTCGCGGAACTTCTCGTGACAGGCCCCGCATGATTTGCCGGTGGCCGCGATTTGCGCCTTGACGGCCGCTTCGTCGCCGGACTTGCTCAGCTGCGCGAGCTTGGCCGCCTCGCCCTCGAAATGCTCCGCAGCCTGCTTGAACTCACCCGGGTTGTCCCAGACCGCTGGGAGGGCGGCGCTCTTCTCGCCCTTGGTGCTGGGCTCGAATCCGTCCCAGGCCATCTTGCTCAGCGCCTCGAGGAAAGCTGCGTTGCGCTGGACAAGCTTGGCGTCATAGGGAATTTTTCCCTGCGCCATGGCGCCCATCGGCCCGAGGTACTTCGCCTGGAGCGTCATCGCCGCCTGGCGCTGCTTGACGAGCACATCGGGCTTCGCCTGGGCGGCGGCATCAAAGGACAGCGTACCGGCCAGGCACAGGCCGCCGGCCACCATCAGGATTTTCCTTTTCATCGACTCTCCTCCATGAAAAACATTACGGGTAAACAGGAGCCGGCTCCCTTGTATTCCGCCCCTTCCGAGAAGCATCCGGAACGGTTAACGAATCGCTCAAACAGGACTACAGTGCTCTGGCAAGCCCCATCCTACGTCAAGGAGATTCGACCATGAAACACCTGTTTGCTCTGCTTGCCGCGCTCGCGCTCGCCGCGTGCGCCGGCATGGGTTCCGGGGGAGGCAAGTCCGTGAACGTGTCCCTGACCGGCGGCGAGGAGGTTCCGCCGGTTTCGACGAGCGGCTCCGGCTCCGGGAGCTTCACCATCGCCGACGACGGCAGCGTCACGGGCAGCGTGACCACGACCGGCATCCAGGGAACGATGGCTCACATCCACCAGGCTGCGAAGGGCCAGAACGGCCCGGTCATCGTGCCGCTTACGAAGAATGGCGACACGTACACGGCACCCGCCGGCGCGAAGCTCACGGACGCGCAGCTGCAGGCGTTCAAGTCGGGCAACCTCTACGTGAACGTGCACACCGCGCAGAACAAGGGCGGGGAGCTTCGCGGCCAGTTGAATCCGTAAAGCTCTACGCTTGCCTCCACGAACGGGCCCGGCAGGGCCCGTTTGTTTTTCGCTCAGCGGAGCCCGGAGGCGTACTCGGCGAGCGCCCGGATCTCGCGCTCGCTCATCCTGGATGCGACCGAGCGCATGACGCCGTTGGGATCGTTCGCGCGGGCGCCATCGCGAAAGAGCTTGAGCTGGGCCGCGACGTACTCGGAAGTCTGTCCCGCGAGGCGCGGGAATTGCGCCGGCATGCCGGCCCCGGCGGGGCCATGGCAGCCGGAACACGCGGGAAGACCCTTCTCTGCGTTGCCGCCGCGCCAGAGCTTCTGTCCGAGGGCGGCGAGGTCCTTATCCGAAGCAACGGCCGGCTTCAGCTTCTGGCCGGCGAAGTAGGTCGCGAGACCGCTCATGTCGGCGTCGGAGAGCGATGCGACCATGCCGTTCATCACCGCGCTCTCCCGCGCGGGTTTCTTGCCGGGCGCGGCCTTGAAGTCGGCGAGCTGTTTCTGCAGGTACTCCGGAAACTGGCCGGCGAGCTTGGGATTCGCGGGCGCGGTGCTGTTGCCATCGGGGCCGTGGCACGCGCCGCACGTGCGCGCGACGATGGCTTGCGCCTGAGCCGGGTCGGCCTTGGGTCCTTCCTTCTGCGCGAACGCAGGCGCCGCGCAAAAAAGGGCCGTGCCGGCGACGAGCGTCCATGCGCGCATGATCTGGGCTTCCCCCTTGAGAAAGGCGCGATTTTATTAGAATTCCGCGCTTCGGACGAATCCCCCCGCGCGCCCATGAATCTCTTTTCCGGAGCAGTTTTCACGCGCGCGGCCGCGCGGCCCCGGGATCTTCCGCCGCCGGGCTCGCCCGAGGTCGCGTTCGCCGGCCGATCCAACGTCGGCAAGTCGAGCGCGATCAACGCGGTGTGCGGGCGGCGCGCGCTCGCGCGGACGAGCAAGACGCCGGGAAGAACGCAGACGATCAACTGGTTCGAGCTGCCTGGCGGTGCGTGCCTCGTCGACCTGCCCGGCTATGGTTTTGCGCGCGCGTCGCAATCGGTTCGCGAGCGCTGGCGAATTCTCGTCTCCGCTTACCTGGAGCGTTCAAGCGTCGCGGGGCTGGTGCTCGTCATGGATGCGCGCCATCCGCTCATGCCGCTCGACCGCCAGCTGATCGAGTGGCTGGGCGCCACTCGCCTGCTCGTCCTGCTTTCGAAGGCGGACAAGCTGAGCCGCATGGAGCAAGGGCGCACCCTGGCCGGCGTGGAGGAATCGCTCTCGGGCCGTCGAGGCGCGACGACGATCCTGCTCTTCTCGAGCGTGTCGCAGCAGGGTGTCGAGCAATGTCGCGACCTGCTCGCCGGATGGCTCATGGCGCCGGCGGCAGATCGCGGAAATAAAAAGCCCCCGGTAAAGGGGATGTAAACCGGGGGCGAAACGCCTTAACTTTGGATTAAGGCACCCGCTCAGGGAGGAGAAGCGGGGGACGATGACTCGTCCGCAGAGTAAGATGACCGGCGGGGGGGAAAGTTCCGCAGTGCCAAAAACGACGACACGATTAGGGATATGAACCTTTACGGGCAATTCCCGGGCGTGCGCATGCGCCGGATGCGCCGGCATGACTTTTCCCGCCGGCTCATGCGCGAGAACACGCTCACGAGCGACGACCTGATCTATCCGGTCTTCGTCGTGGACGGAAAAGGCCGCACGGAGAAAGTGGACTCCATGCCCGGAGTGGAGCGCATGACGCTCGACCGGCTGCTGCCGGTCGCAGACCAATGCCTCGAGCTCGGTATTCCGGCGCTCGCGCTTTTCCCGGCGATCGAGCAGCGGCTGAAAACGCTCGACGGCCGCGAAGCCTTCAATCCCAAAGGCCTCGTGCCCCGAGTGGTTTCCGCGTTGAAGAAGCGCTTCCCCGAGCTCGGCGTCATGACCGACGTCGCTCTCGACCCGTACACGTCGCACGGCCAAGACGGGGTCGTCGACAAATCCGGCTACATCCTGAACGACATCACGCTCGACGTCCTGGTAAAGCAGGCGCTCGCGCAGGCCGAAGCGGGAGTGGACATCGTCGCGCCCTCAGACATGATGGACGGCCGGATCGGCCGCATCCGCGCGGCCCTCGAGAAAGCTGGGCACATTCACACGAAAATCATGGCGTATTCGGCCAAGTACGCCTCGGGCTTCTACGGCCCGTTCCGCGACGCCGTGGGATCGGCGAAGAACTTGGGCAAGGGCGACAAGAAAACGTACCAGATGGATCCGGCGAACTCCGACGAGGCGCTCTGGGAAGTGGCCCTCGATCTCGCCGAAGGCGCGGACATGGTGATGGTGAAGCCGGGCCTCCCCTACCTCGACATCGTTCGCCGGGTGAAGGACGAGTTCAAGGCGCCCACCTTCGTCTACCAGGTTTCCGGCGAGTATTCGATGCTGCGCGCAGCGATCGCGAACGGCTGGCTCGGCGAATCGTGCGTGATGGAATCGCTTCTCGCCTTCAAGCGTGCCGGCGCGGATGGCATCCTCACCTACTTCGCCATGGACGCCGCAAGGGCGCTGCGCCGCTCGGGGAGCCGCTAGGGCGCGGTCGCGAGGTCGAGCGTCTTCACGAAGCGCTCGGCGTTCTGGTAGCCGATGACCCGCAGTCCCTTGATCTCGCGTCCCTGCGCATCGAAGAAGATGATGCCGGGCGGACCGAAAAGCGAAAAACGCTTGAGAAGCGCCTTGTGCTCGGCGGAGTTGGCGGTCACGTCCGCCTGCAAGAGCAGCATGCCGTCGAGCTTCTGCCGCACGGCCGGATCGGAGAAGGTGAACTTCTCCATCTCCTTGCACGAGACGCACCAGTCTGCGTAGAAGTCGAGCATCGCAGGCTTGCCCGCCGAGAGCAGCTTCGCCTCGAGCTCGGCGTTCGACGCCACGCGCACGAACCCCACCTCGCCGCCGCCGGGAGCGAGCACCGGCCAGACGATCCAGACCGCGACCGCGAGGAGCAGCACACCAAAGACCTGCTTTACCCGGTTGAGCCACGGGCCGGACTTCGGCAGGAACGCGCCCTCGGACACGCCGACCACGATGAGCGGCAACCCCATGCCGAGCGCCATTGCGAAGAGCGCGGCCCCCCCGAGGGCGACGTCCCGGGTCTGCGAGATGTAGAGGAGCGCACCTGCAAGCGGCGCTGCCACGCAGGGGCTGACGATGATGGCGGAAAGGACGCCCATCGCCGCCACCGAGGCTATGCGCCCGCCTTCCAGCCGGCTGTGCGCTGCGTGCGCCCGGCGATGAAGGAACTGCGGGAGCTGCAGGTCGTACCAGCCGAACATCGAGAGCGCGAGCGCGACGAAGACGAGCGCGAATGCGCCGAGCACCCATGCGTTCTGGAGCGCGGCCGCGAGGAGCGTTCCAGAGAACGCGGCGGCCACGCCGGCGGCGGCATACGCGACCGCCATGCCCAGGACATAGGAAAGCGATAGCGCGAGGCCGCGGCCCTTGTTGAGGCGCCGGCCCTCGCCGGCGATGATGCCCGAAAGGATCGGGATCATCGGAAGGACGCAGGGCGTAAAGGCGAGGAGAAGCCCGAAGCCGAGGAACCCGGCCACGACGAGGAGCGCGTTCCCCTCGAAGAGTCTGGCAATCTCGCGGTCGCTTGCGAAAAGCGAGAACCTCGAGCCGGCACCGAGCGGCTCGTCCGGCGCCGTAGAAAGCTCGGGCGCCGACGGCCCCGGGGCAGCGGCGAGCACGATGCGCGCTCGCGAATCCATGGGGACGTAGCAGATGCCGGCGTCTGCGCAGCCTTGCGAAGTTACATTCAGCTCGACGGCGCTTCCCGGCGCAGCCGCCTCGACCGGCAGGCGGATGCGCACCTGCTTGCGGTACGTTTCCATCTCGCCGAAGAACTCGTCCTTGTGCTTTTCGCCGCGCGGAAAGACCGGAGCGCCCAGGCGCGCCGCGCCCCCGTTCTCTATCGCGAAGCGAAAGCGCTCGCGGTAGAGGTAGTAGCCGGGTGCGATGTCGAAGCGCACCTCGATCGAATGATCGTCGACGGCGCGGGCGGAGAACGCGAACGCCTTCTCCGGCTCCAGGAGGTCGGCCTGCTTGCCGAATAAGCTCCCCTGCGCACCGGTGGGGGCGGCGAGGGCGCAGAAGGCCAGCATTGCAAGGATCCGGATCACGGCTTCGTTTCCTGCCCCACCCAGGCTAGATAGTCGACGAGTCCCGCGACGATTGGGACCGCGATGATTTCCGGAAGTTCGTACGGGTGCAGCCGCCGGATCGCCGCCTCGAGCGCGGCATAGCACTCGGCGCTCGTCTTGATGAGCACCGGATGCTCCTC
>JAFAGU010000314.1 GCA_019237595.1 Betaproteobacteria bacterium
CGATCCGGCCGAGCCAGTCGTCCCCGCTTCCCATCACGAGCGAATCTTGGGCGCGGACGCGAGCGCCGGGAGGAAGCTGGGTCTGCCCGAGAAGCGGCGCGGTCTGCGGAGGAGCGCCCGGATCGGGTGCTGGGGCAGCGCAAGCGCAGAGAAAGGCTACGAGGCCCACCATGGCCGCGCGCATCCACACGACGCCCCCTTGCCGATGCATGACGACGCCCCCTTTATTCTTCTCCGCGAAGGTTAGCACGCAGCGCGGCCGATGGCTCCAGGCCCCGCTCGCCGCGACGCGCGCGGTATCGGGCGTCCACGCCGATGCCAGGCACCCAGACGAGATCGTCATCGCAGAAAAGCAGCGGCAGGCGGTCGCGCTCCCAGGGCGGGACGCCGGCCTCCTGGAAAAGGTTCTTCAGCGTGCGGCGCGGACGACGAGGATCCGGCTGGAGGCGCTCGCCGCCTTTGCGCGGCCGCAGCGCCCAGCGCCTCTGCAGGAGCAGCTCGGCGCGAATGCCGCTGCCTGTAACGGGATGGAATTCGAGCGTGAAGGACGACGGCGATGCGTCGGGCTCGAGGGTAATGGTGCCGCGATAGGCGCGCAGCGCTGCGCCATCGTGGCGGATGGTCGCGCGCGGGCTGCCCGAGGCCAGCTGGCGAAGCATTTCGGCGAGCTTCGATTCGCTCGGCGCGCGGAGCTTTCGCTCTCCCAGCGCCGAGCGAAGGCGCTCTTCCAGCCCCGCCTCGCGCTTCGCGAAATGCCTCGCCGCACGCGCGACCGACTCCTTCCAGCGGGGGAACCTCCGCTCGAGGAGCGGCCCGACGTTGCGGCGGATGAAATTCCGCGTGAGCGCTTCGTCGGCATTGCTCTCGTCCTCGATCCACGAGAGCCGCTCGCGCCTCGCGTAGCGAAGGATCGAGGCGCGCGGCGTGCCGAGCAGCGGGCGAAGGAGCGTCCTGCCGTGGAACGCCGCACGCGCCGGCATGCCGCTCGCTCCGCGCAATCCCGCGCCGCGCAGCAGATTCATGATGACCGTTTCCGCCTGGTCGTCGAGGTTGTGCGCGAGGGCGATGTCGGTGCCGACCGCCCGGAAGATCGCGTAGCGAGCTCGTCGCGCCGCGGCTTCCGGGCCGTCGCGGCCCTTGGCAACCGCGACCTTCCTCACGACGAGCGGAATCTTCCAGCGCCGGCACAGCCGCCGGCAGAACGCAGCCCAGCGATCGGCGTTCGGGCTCAGCCCGTGATGCACGTGCACCGCCGAGAGCTCGTATCCGAGCGAGGGCTCGAGCGCCTTCAAGAGGTGGAGCAGCACAACCGAATCGACCCCGCCCGAGAGCCCGACGACCAGGCGGCCGACCGTTCCGGCCTTGTGCCCGGAAGTGCGCGCCTTGCGGCGCTCAGCGCTCGGCCGTTTCCTTCGCTTCCTTGAACTTGCCATAGCCGGTCAGGCGTTCGAGCCGCTCTTCCACCAGCTCGCGCGGCTTCTTTTCCTGCAGGCCCTTCAGCGCCTCGGCGAGCGCCTTGCGAAGCGCTTGCCCGGCCGCTTGCGGGTCGCGGTGCGCGCCGCCCAGGGGCTCGGGGACGATCTTGTCGACGAGGCCAAGCGTCTTCAACCGGTTGGCGGTAATGCCGAGGGCCTCGGCGGCTTCGGGCGCCATGTCGGCGCTGCGCCACAGGATGGACGCGCAGCCCTCCGGCGAGATCACCGAGTACGTCGCATACTGCAGCATGAGCACCGCATCGGCCACCGCGATTGCAAGCGCGCCGCCCGATCCGCCTTCGCCGATCACCGTAGCGACGACCGGCACGCGCAGCCGCGCCATCTCGAACAAGCTGCGGCCGATCGCCTCCGACTGCCCGCGCTCCTCGGCATCGATGCCGGGATAGGCGCCGGGCGTATCGATAAAGGTGAAGACCGGCAGGCCGAACTTCTCGGCGAGCTTCATGACGCGCAGCGCCTTGCGGTAGCCCTCGGGGCGCGGCATGCCGAAGTTGCGCAGGATCTTTTCCTTGGTATCGCGGCCCTTCTGGTGGCCGATCAGCGCGCACGGCTCGCCGTTGAAGCGCGCGAGGGCGGCGACGATCGCCGGGTCGTCGCCGAAGACGCGGTCGCCATGCAGCTCCTCGAAATGCGTGAAGAGCATCGCGGCGTAGTCGAGCGTATAGGGCCGCTGCGGATGGCGCGCGACCTGCGCCACCTGCCACGGCGAGAGCTTGCCGTAGATTTCCTTCGTGAGCGCCTGGCTGCGCTTCGCGAGCCGCTGGATCTCCTCGGAGATGTCGACGGCGGAGTCGTCCTGGACGAACCGCAGCTCCTCGATCCGGTTCTCGAGCTCCGCGATCGGCTGCTCGAAGTCGAGGAAGGTCGTCTTCACGGCGCGGCGATTCTAGCCGATCGCGTGGTTCAGTACTCGACGGGCACGGGATCGAGCGATCGCCACAGGTACCACGTTGCGACAGACCGCCACGGGCGCCAGGTCTCCCCGACCCTCCTCATGGTACGCAGCGAGACCTTGCGCCCTTTGTAATACGCGAGGCGGATGCCCTTCTGCAGGCCGAGGTCGTCGAGGGGAAAGACGTCGGGCCGCAGCAGGTTGAACATCAGGAACATCTCCGCCGTCCACCGCCCGATGCCGCGCACCTCCACGAGCTCGGCGATGATCGCCTCGTCCTCCATGTCGGGCCAGCGGTGAAGGTGGATGCGGCCGTCGGCGAAGTGCTGCGCGAGGTCGGCGATGTACTCGACCTTCCGGTCGGACAGGCCGCAGGCGCGCAGGTCGCTCCTTTTTTTCCTCAGGATCGACTGCGGATCGATGCTGGTGCAGCAAGCGACCAGGCGGTCCCAGACGCTCTGCGCGGCCTTCACGGAGATCTGCTGGCCGCAAATCGCGCGAGCGAGCGTGAAGAAGGGCTCGCCGCGCTGCATGAGGTACACCTTGGGGTGGGCGCGGATGATCTCGCGCATGACCGGGTCGCGCTTCGAGAGCGCGCGCTTCGCGCGGTCCCAGTAGTCAGGCTTCATGGAGCGGCAAGTTGAGGAGGAGGTTCTGCGGCTTCATCCTCACCACGCCCTCTTCCGTTGCCGAGAGCGCGAGGTACACCGTGCGGCCGGAGACGTCGCTGCGCATTGCCGCAGGTTCGCGGAAGCGCAGGGCGAAGAGCGCCACGACTTGCTGCATGCGGCCTGGATCCACCTCGCCTCGCGACCAGAGATCGTTCAGGATCGCGGTCGAGTCGGCATCGAGGCCGATGTGCCAGGCCCAGGGTTGCTCGTCGATCTGCCGCAGCGGCTTCACTTCGACCTCGATCGATAGAAAATGCCTCACCCACGCCTCGACGACCCTCGAGAACGCGTCGAGCACCGGCCGGCCGTAGGTGAAGCTCACGACCGTGTCGTAGCGCGACTCGCGCTCCCAGTAGAGCTGCGCGTTGGCGCGGTCGAGCACGTCGAGGTCCGCCTTGCCGAGGTCGCCCTGCGCCTCGACGATCAGCCGGCCGATGCTGCCGTAGCGGTTGCCCGAGGCGTGGCGCTCGACCGTCTCGGCATCGGCGAGCATCACGTGGCCGCGCTGGAGCGTCGCCTTCTGCTCCCGGAAGAAGAGCTCCGCCGCGCGCAGGCGCAGCGGGTCCTCGCAGCCGTCGAGCACGTTGCGAAGGATGACGTGCACGAGCTGCCCGATGAAGAGTGGCGGGACCTCGACCGCACCTTTGAAGAGGCTACGGTAGGCGCCTTCGATCGTCCCGATTTCGAGGAGCCGGTCGCGGAACCCGAGGACCGTCCTGTAGTTGTGCCTGGCGTCTTCGTCTTTCAGCTTTTCGATCTCGCTTTCGGCGATCGGGCGCCGCGGAGAGTCCATGAGCGAGGAATGAAGCGCGACTTCGTCGTCGCAGGATTCCTCCACCGGATGGACCTCGGGACGAAGGTAGTAAGCGCGCAGGAAATCGTCCGTGACGCGAAGCCGGCCGGCCGCGTCCCGCTCGAGGAGATGAAAACCGCTATTCCGCCAGAAGTCCGGCAAGAATCAGGCAGGGCTCAGCACGAGCCGCGAATGCGAGGCGACGTGCTGCTTGAGGAACTCCATCTGGTCGACGAGGATGCGGCGGTTCGTCAGGATGAGGTACTCGGCCTTGTTCGGGACGTACGGCGCGTAGAGGAGCTCCATTCCGGATTCCTCGGGGAGGCGGTTGCGCTTGCGTCCGTTGCACGCGCGGCACGCGGCCACGACGTTCATCCAGGTATCCCGGCCGCCGCGCGAGAGCGGCTTGATGTGGTCGCGCGTCAGGCGGAAATAGCTGAACTCGCCGCCGCAGTAGGCGCAGATGTGCCGGTCGCGCCGGAAGAGCTCGCGGTTGTTGAGCGGCGGTACCTGGTTGAATCCCTTGGAGGCTAGCGCCTTGCCCTTGATGGCGATGATGGAGTGCGCGGTGATCGAGGAGCGCTCGCCCGTGATGCGCGAAATTCCGCCGTAGTAAGTGAACGTGTGCTCGCCCAGCGTCCAGGCGACCAGGTTCTTCGCGTAGTAGAAGCACGCCTGCTGCCAGCTGATCCAGCGGTGCGGAACGCCGTGCGCGTCGAGCGAAAGGATGAGCGGACTATCCATGGCAAGAATCGTGCTTCGCGATTCTGCCTATGCCGCCGACGCTTGGCAATCCCCGCAAAAAACAAGGGAATGCGTCGCGAACTTCTATTTTTTGTCGACGGCCTGCTTGAAGCCCTGCCCGGCGGCGAACGCGGGGAGCGTCTTCGCCGTGATCTTGATCTCCTTGCCGGTCATGGGGCTGCGGCCGGCGCGCGCCTTGCGCTTGCGGGGGAGAAAGGTGCCGAAGCCCACCACGGTCACGCGCTTGCCCTTGGCGACGCTCTCCACGATCGCGTCGAAGAGCGCATTGACCGCTTCGCCGGCGGCGGCCTTGCTGACGTTCCCGGCTTTCGCCGCGACCTCGACGAGGTCCGACTTCGTGACCACCGATGGCATTGCCGTTCTCCCCGAAGCGAGCGCGCATCGTAGCGAATCCGAAATCGAAATTCAACGAGCGCGCGTGAACTTCGCCGCTGCGCATCGCGCGCATTGACAAACCTTCGACAAGGTCGCGTGCTGCTACACTAGCCGCTCCTTGAGGAGGGGACCATGAACAGCATTCGCCAAGCGGCCGCCGCTTCGCTCGCGCTCGCCGGCCTCGCGCTCGCTTGCAGCGCGCAAGGCCAGGTCACGCTCACTTATTCGTCCTGGGTTCCGCCGACGCACCACCTCACGATCTGGCAGCGCAACTGGACGGCCGAGGTGGAGAAAGCCACGAGCGGTCGCGTGAAGTTCCAGGAGCTGCCGAAGGCGCCCGCTGCGGCGCCGGGGACGTTCGATGCGGTTCGCGACGGCCTCGTCGACTTGTCGTACGTCACCGCGAGCTATACGCCCGCGCGGCACATCCTCCCGCTGATGGCGGAGCTGCCCGGGGCGGGCGCGACCGCCGAGATCAACTCGGTGGCTTATTCGCGCATCCACTGGAAGCATTTCCAGAAGGCGGGAGAGTACAAGGGCGTCCACTTGATGGCCGTATGGACGCACGGCCCCGGCCAGATGTTCACCAAGAAGCCGATCAAGGGCATGGCGGACTTCCAGAACCTGAAGATCCGCACCGGCGGCGGTATCGCCGAGGCAGTCGCCAACGCGCTCGGCGCCTCCGCCTTCGTGAAGCCCGCGCCGGAGTCCTACGAGCTGCTGAGCTCCGGGGTCGCCGACGGGGTGTTCTTCCCCTTCGAGTCCATCGGCTCGTTCAAGCTCGACAAGCTGATCCAGCAGGCGACGCTCTTTCCCGGCGGCCTGTACAGCTCGGCCTTCGGATTCTTCATGAACGAGGACAAGTGGGCGAAGATTCCCAGGCAGGACCAGGCGATCATCGACAAGTTCTCCTACGAATATGCGGCGCGCTCGAACGGGCAATCGTGGGACCGCGCGGACCAGGTCGGGCTTGCGGCGCTCAAGGCCGCCAACGCCTCCATCATGGAGGCCTCTGCGGAGATGGTCGCGGAGGCGAAGAAGCGCAACGGGCCCATCATCGAGGACTGGATCAAGAAGGCGAGCGCGCGGGGCGTGGACGCGCGGGCGGCGCTGAACGAGTTCCACGAGGAGCTGAGGAAGGTGGCCGCCGGAAAGTAGCGCCGGCGCCATTTCCAATAATGTAGGCGCGGCGACCCCGCGCCTTTTTCATTCGTGAACCGCCGCGAATCCAAATGGGAGCGAGGCGCCGACGCGGTGCTCGGCATCGCCGCTTCGGCCCTCCTCTTCTGCATGATGGTCCTGACGTTCTTCGACGTCGTGGGCCGCTACGTGCTCAACCGCCCCATTCGCGGCGCATTCGAGCTCACCGAGCTCGGCCTGCTCGTGCTCATCTTCGCGGGACTGCCGCTCGTCTCGCATGCCGACGAGCACGTGACGATGGATTTCATCGACAAGCTGCTCCGCGCCGGCGCATTGCGGATGCTCGAGCGCGCGGTCAATGCCACGTGCGCGGCGATCATGCTCTTCCTTGCCTGGCAGATCTGGCTGAAGGCGGGGAAGGTCGCGGCCTATGGCGACACCACGGACGTTCTGCGCGTGGCGATCGCGCCGTTCGTCTACTTCATGGCCGTCATGGTCGCCCTGAGCGCGCTCGTGCACCTCTTCCGCGCCTTCGTTCCGGCGCAAAGGAAGGGGACTTCTTTGAACGCCTGATGCCGCGGCGACAATGACCGAAACGCTGCTCGGCCTCGCGGCCATGATGGTGCTCTCGTTCGTGCGTATTCCCATCGCGCTCTCGATGGGCGTCGTCGGCCTTGTCGGCTACGCGTACATGCGCGACTGGAACTGGGCACCCGCTTTCGCCATGGTGCAGACGCAGGTCTACGAGACCGGCAGGAACTACACGCTTTCGGTGATCCCGCTCTTCGTCCTCATGGGGACGTTCGTCGCACGGGCGGGCATGGCGGAAGAGCTTTTCCGCGCCGCCTACGCGTTCGTCGGCCATCGCCGCGGCGGGCTTGCCATGGCGACGGTCGTGGCGGCCGCGGGCTTCGGCGGCCCCTGCGGCTCGTCCATCGCCACCGCGGCGACCATGGCGAAGGTCGCCTATCCGTCGATGAAGAAGTTCGGCTACGCCGACTACCTCTCCACCGGCTCGATCGCCGCCGGCGGCACGCTCGGGATTCTCATCCCGCCGTCGACCATGATGGTGATCTACGGCATCATCACGCAGACCAACATCGCGCTCCTGTTCGCCGCCGGCATGATCCCCGGCGTCTTGGCGACGATCCTTCTCTGCGTCGCCGTCCAGTACGTCGTATGGCGCGACCCCGCCGCCGGCCCTCCGGGCGAGCGCACTCCGTGGCCCGAGCGCTGGAAGGCCCTTCGAGGCGTCGCCGCGATCACGGCGCTCTTCGTCTTCTCGATCGGCGGCATCTTCGTCGGGCTCTTCACGGCGACCGAAGGGGCGGGCGTGGGTGCGTTCGTCTCCATGGCGTTCGCGCTGTGGCGGCGCTCGCTCACATGGCGAACGCTCTACGAGGCGCTGGTCGAGAGCGCGCGCACCACCTCGATGCTCTTCCTGATCCTGATCGGCGCCCTGATGTTCGGGGAATTCGTGAATCTCACCACGATGCCCGGAGACCTCCGGGATTTCGTGGGCCGCTTTTCCGCCCACCCTGCCCTGGTCGTTGCGGCCATCATGACGATCTACGTCATCCTCGGCACCGCGATGGAGGAGCTTTCGATGATCCTCCTCACGCTTCCCGTGTTCTTTCCGATCATCGTGCACCTCGGACTCGACCCGGTCTGGTTCGGCATCCTCATCGTCTGCGTGGTGGAGATCGGCCTGATCAGCCCGCCGGTCGGCATGAATCTCTTCGTGCTCTCGTCCCTCATTCCCCAGGTGCGCACCGCCACAGTGTTCCGGGGCGTGATGCCGTTCGTTGCGATCGATTGCGTGCGCCTCGCCATCCTGATTGCCTTTCCGGTCCTCTCGACATGGCTGCCGAACCTCATCGCCAAATGAAATCCAAGCGCCACTTCATGGAGCGGGTGAGCCGCGAGATGGACGAGGACCTGAAGGAGCTGCGCTTGCCGACGGAGGAAGCGCTGGCCGCCGCCTGCCGCATCCTTGCGCGCGAAGGCCATGAATCCGGCCTCGCAGGGCAGGTCACGGCGCGCGGCCCGAAACCAGGAACGTGGTGGACGCTGCAGTTCGGCTACGGTTTCGAGGAAGCGACTCCCGAGCGCATGGTGCTCGTCGACGAAGACCTGAAGCCGTTGCGCGGAGGAAGGCCGAATCCCGGCGTGCGCTTCCATGTCTGGATCTACCGCAAGCGGCCCGACGCGCACGCGATCATCCATACGCATGCGCCCTATGCGTCCGCGCTCGCGGCGACCGGCCAGCCGCTGAAGACGATCCACATGGACACGGCGATGCTGCACGGCACCGCGCACCTGCCGGAATGGCCGGGCGTACCGGTTGCCGACGATGAAGGCCGCATCATCTCTTCGGCCCTTTCATCTTCCAAGAGCATCCTGCTGGCGAACCACGGCCTGTTGACCGCGGGAAACTCCGTAGAGGAAGCGACCTACCTCGCCGTGTTCTTCGAGCGTTCGGCGCGCATGCAGCTCCGCGCCATGAGCGCCGGCGGTTACAGGGAAGTGAAACCGCAGCTCGCCGAGGAAGCACGGGACTTCCTGCTGCAGCCCTCTATCGTGCGCGGGACCTTCGCTTACTGGCTGCGCCGCTGTGGGTGACCGCGCCGGCGTGCGCTGAGCCGACCAGCGCGGCGTATTTCTCGAGCGCCCCGGAAAGCGCCGCCGGTTTCCGCGGCCTGAGGCTTTTTCTTCTCCTTGCAAGCTCCTTTGCTCCGACCATGAGCGAGAGCGAGCCGCTGCGCGTGTCGATCACGATGCGATCGCCCTCGCGCACAAGCGCGATCGCCCCGCCCGCCGCCGCCTCAGGCGACACGTGCCCCACCATCATGCCGCGCGTGGCGCCGGAGAAGCGGCCATCGGTGACGAGCGCCACGTGCTCGCCCAGCCCGAGGCCGTAGAGCAGCGCCGTCACGCCGAGCATCTCGCGCATGCCTGGGCCGCCTTTCGGCCCCTCGTTGCGGATCACGATCACTTCGCCCGCGCCCACTTGCCCGTTCTTGATTGCGGAAGAGCAATCTTCTTCGCACTCGAAGACGCGCGCCTTGCCGTCGAAAACCAGCGCCTTCAGTCCCGCCGTCTTGATCAGCGCGCCGTCCGGCGCGAGGTTCCCCTTCAGCACGACGAGCCCGCCCGTTGGCGAGATCGGCTCCGCCTTGACGACCTCTCCATCGGCACGCTCTGCTTTCCTCAGCTCTTCGGCAAGGGTAGTGCCGAAGATGGTGAGCGCATCGCCATCGAGGCAATCGAT
The DNA here is from genome assembly GCA_019237595.1 of Betaproteobacteria bacterium. Lineage (GTDB taxonomy): Bacteria > Pseudomonadota > Gammaproteobacteria > Burkholderiales > SG8-39 > SCGC-AG-212-J23. Next base: position 9,404 of record JAFAGU010000314.1, read on the forward strand.
TTCGAGCAGCTTGCGGAGCACCGTGTAGACGCCGCCAACCGCATGGAGATCCTTCGCCAGGTATTTTCCGCCCGGCCTCAGGTCCGCGATCAGCGGTGTTCGCCGGGCGATGCGCGCAAAGTCATCCATCGTGAAGCGGATGCCGGCCTCGTGGGCGATGGCCGGAATGTGCAGCGCCGCGTTGGTGGATCCGCCGGTTGCCGCGACTGCGGCGCACGCATTTTCCAGGCTTTTCCTCGTGACGAGGTCGCGGGGCCTCGGCCCCCTCTTCAGCAGCTGCATGACCAGGCGCCCGGCCGTTGCGATGAGCTCCTTCCTTTGCGGGAAAACGGCCGGCAGCGTTGCCGACCCGGGAAGCGCAAGCCCGAGCGTCTCGGCGACCATCGCCATGGTGTTCGCGGTGAACTGGCCCGGGCAGGAGCCGAGCGTCGGCAGGCAGGCGCGCTCTAGCTCGCCGAGCTCTTCTTCCTTCATGCGGCCGCCGAGCACCGCGCCGACGCCCTCGTAGGTGTCGAGGACCGTGACATCGCGTCCGCGCCAGCGCCCCGGCAGCGCGGCGCCGCCGTAGACGAACACCGAGGGAAGACCCAGCCTGACCATGGCCATCATCATTCCGGGGAGCGTCTTGTCGCAGCCGGCAAAGGCGACGAGCGCGTCGTAGGCGTGCCCGCGCATGACCGCCTCGACGCCGTCGGCGATGATCTCGCGCGAGACGAGCGAATACCGCATGCCGGCGTGGTTCATCGACATCGAATCGGCGACCGAGGCGCTCGCGAAATCGAACGGCACGCCGCCCGCTTCCCGGATGGCGGCGCATGCCTCGCGCGCGAAGTCGCCGAGGAGCGCGTTGCACGGCGTGACTCGCCCGTCGGTGGACGCCACGCCGATGAAGGGTTTCTGCAGGTCGGCGTCGCCGAGCCCAAGCGCCCTGAGGAATGCCCGATGCGGCGCGCGATCGAGCCCTTCAGTGGTGATGCGCGAGGGCAGGATCGGAATAGTCTTCTTCGTATTCATCCACGATCTCGCGAATACCGGCGCTCCCCTTGAAGCCGAGCTCGAGCGCTCTCCTGGAGGCGGTCGACTTCGGAACCACGTCCATGATCCTCTGCAGCGCCGGGTCGGGCTCGAAGCGCACCCTTCCCGCGGCGCGGTCCTTCACCGCGTCCCACATCTGCTCCGCGGAAACCGGAATGCCCGGAAGGAGCACCGCCCTCTGGTACGAATCGAGGCGCAGCTTCGCGGCATGGAGGAAGGCCTCCACGACTCGGCGCACCGAAATGCATGCCATGCGGGTATCGGGCCGCACCGGGCAGACGTAGTCGCGCCCGGCGAGCGGCTCGCGGATGATGGCGCTCGCCCAGCCCGACACCGCCGTATTCGCCGACCCGGGACGCACCATGACCGTGGGCAGGCGCAAGGAGCATCCGTCGAGGAATCCCTTGCGCGAATAGTCGTCGATAAGGATTTCGCACACGAGCTTGTGTGCGCCGTAGCTCAGCCTCGGGCTCGCCGGCGTGTCGTCGTCGACCTCTTCGTGGCGGCCGCCGTAGACGGCGATGGACGAGGCGAAGAGGAACTTCGGCGCGTGCGCGGCGAGACGGCAGGCCTCGAGGAGATCCCTCGTAGCGTCGAGGTTGACCTTGGTGCCGAGCTCGAAATTCTGCTCGGCGCCACCGGAGACTAGCGAGGCGAGATGGAACACGGCCGCGATGTCCTCCGTCACCAGGTCTCGAGCGAAGCGCGGATACGCGAGGTTGCCGGCTCGCTCCTCGACTCCTGCGGCGGCGAAGCCCATGGGCGACTGGTCGGTCGCGAGCACCGAGGCGCCTTGGCGCGAGAGCGCGCGCACGAGCGCGGAACCGATGTAGCCCGCGGCGCCGGTGACGAGTATTCTCATGGATGAAGCCATTCTAAGCGGCGACCCAACCGGAGGAGGAGATGTCGATTCGAGTCGCGGCGTTCCTGCTGTTCCTGGCCTGCGGCGCCTTCAGCGGCGCGCCGTCGGCGCAGCCCTATCCCAGCCGCTCCATCCACCTCGTCGTGCCCTACGGGCCCGGAGGATCGGCCGACGTCTACGGGCGCTATGTCGCGGCGAAGCTGCAGGAGGCGCTCGGGCAGCCGGTGGTCGTCGAAAACCGCGCGGGCGGCGGATCGATCGTCGGCACGGAAGCCGTCGCCAAGGCGGAGCCGGACGGCTACACGCTGCTCGTGATGTCGAACACGCACGCCGTGAACGAGACGCTCGTGCCGAGAAAGCTCAAGCAGTTCGATCTCATGCGCGACTTCGCGCCCATCACGGCGCTGAGCTACTCGGATCTCATGCTCGTGGTCCATCCGTCCGTGCCGGCGACCTCGGTGAGGGAGCTGATCGCGCTGGCGAAGAAGAAGCCCGGCGAGCTGAACTACGCCTCGTCGGGAAACGGCACGCCCTACCATATGGCCGCCGAGCTCTTCAAGGCCATGGCCGGGGTCGACATCGTGCACGTCCCGCACAAGGGCAGCGACCAGGCGCGGACGAGCGTCATGGGCGGCCAGGTGCAGATGATGTTCGACGCCGTTCCGACGATGGCCGCCATCGCGCAGTCCGGAAGAGTCCGCGCGCTCGCCACCACCGGCAACAAGCGCTCGCCCATCGCACCCGAGGTTCCCACGGTGGCGGAAGCGGGCGTGCCTGGCTATGAGTCGGGAATCTGGCTCGGCCTCATGGCGCCGGCGAAGACGCCGAGGCCCGTGCTCGAGAAGCTCAACGCCGAGGTGAACCGCATCCTCGCCTCGCCCGAAGTGAAGGACAACTGGCTCAAGCAGGGCACGCTCGCGATGGGCATGTCGATCGAGCAGTTCGACCGGTTCCTCCGCGCCGAGATCGTGAAATGGGCGAAGGTCGTGCGCGACTCCGGCGCCAAGATGGACTGAAGCGATGAGCACAACGCAAGACAAGCTGCAGATCGTCGAGGTCGTCCAGAATTGGGCGCTCTGGCGGGACGCCGGCGACTGGGATCGCTTCGCCACGGTCTGGCATGACGACGGCTGGATGAGCGCAACATGGTTCCAGGGACCGGCGGCGCAGTTCATCCAGGTCAGCAAGGCCGGTTTCGAGCGCGGCGTGAGCATCCTGCACTTCCTGGGCGGCTCGACCGTGGACCTTGCGGGCCCGCGCGCCATCGCGCAGACCAAGATGACGATCAGCCAGCGAGGCGACATCGATCGAGTGACGGTCGACGTGGTCTGCGCCGGGCGGTTCTATGACTTCTTCGAGAAACGCAAGGACCGCTGGGCCATCGTGCGCCGCCAGCCGATCTACGAGAAAGACCGCCTGGATCCGCTCGACCCTTCGGCCTCGCTCGAGCTCGATCCGGATCTCCTGGGCTCCATCCCCGAGGGCTACCGGCATCTCGGCTACCTGCAGGCGAAGCTCGGCTTCAAGGTGAAGCGCGACATGCCGCAGCTCAAGGGCGAGGTCGTCGAGCGGCTCTACCGCCACGGGAAGGCTTGGCTGGGCGGGGCGCCCTCCCCCTTCCCCGATGGCGAGGATCCGCGGGCGGCCGTGCACGAGTCGCCAAAAAAAGGATAATCCCCGCTCATGCCGCCTTGGGCGAACTACGTCTGGTCCGAGCTCGTGTCGCCCGCGCTCAACGCCTTCGCGCTGCTCGCGAGCCTCGTGGGGCTCGTGATCGCTGCCGGGCTTCTCGGGCCGACGCAGGCCACGCTCGCGGCCATGCGGCGTGTCAATCGGCGCATCTCGCTTCGCCAGGCGACGAAGCCGCTCGAGGTGCCAGTCATCATCGACGGTCCCTCGGGCGCACGCCGCCACCCGGCGCTGGGCGTTGCCTTCATGCTAGGGGGCGCCTATGCGGCGGCCGTCCTGCTGCTCAGCTTCGATCCGGCCGCCGGCGTGGCAGCCTTCCGCATTTCCTCTAACCCGGTGACCGCGCAGGTGATCTTCGAATCGATGCGCTGGTTCCTGATCGTCGGCGGCCTCGCGGGAGTCGCGGTGGGCGCCATGATGATCTTCTTCCCGGCCGCCTGGCAGGCGGTCGAGGCGCGCGCCAACCGGTGGTATTCGACCCGCCAGCTCATGCGCGGAGGCGACGAAATGCACGAGGGCCTGGATCGCTGGGTCGAGGCGTTCCCGCGCCGGGCCGGCTTCATCCTCGGCGCCACCTCGCTCGTCGCCGCGGCGGCGTTCGCGATCCTGCTCTTCTACTAGCCCGCTAGCGTATGAAGTCCCGCAGCGCCGCGGTGAGCGCGGCGCCGCGCGTGGCGTCGTGGTCGTGACGGCCGCCCTCGAGCGCGACGAATCGCTTTTCGCCGCCGGAGGCCTCGAACAGCCGTCGTCCCATGGCCGCGGGCACGATTTCGTCGGCCGTGCCGTGCAGATACAGCACGGGCAGCCGGAGTTCGGGCACTTTGGAGAGAGACTCGAAGCGGTGCGTAAGGAATTGCCGGACCGGCAACCACGCATAGCGCTTGTCGAGCATGGCCATGTCGTAGATCGACGTGAAGCTCGACTCGACTACCAGTCCGGCCGCCTCCGGGTGCCGGCGGGCCAGCTCGATGGCGATCGCGCCGCCGAGCGAATGCCCGTAGATGTAGATCTCGCGCGGCCGCACGTCGCCGCGCACGAGGTAGCTCCACGCCGCCTCCGCGTCCTCGTAGACGCTCTTCTCCGATGGAAAGCCGCCCTCGCTCGCGCCGTATCCGCGGTAGTCGATCATGAAGACCGAGTACCCAAGCTCGCGCAGCGGCGCGACCTCGCGCACACTCGTGCTCAGGTTGCCGTCGTTTCCGTGCAGGTAGAGCACGATCCTCGCCGAAGGATCGCGGGAGGGCAGCCACCAGCCCTGCAGGCGCTGCGGCGCCCTGCCGGGGCTCTGCACCGGCACCGAGACGTCGCGCACGGGAAACGGGAAGTCGGCCGGCGAAGCGTGCAGGCGGCGGTCCGGCTCGAAGATGAGATGCGCCTGGTAGGCCCAGAGCGTCGACGCTGCGGCCGCAAGGCCGAGCAGCGCGGCCGCCAGCACCGTTCTCATCGCGGGACGGCCGTCGGTTCGCCCGCGGCGGCTGCAGCACGCCACGGCGCGGCCTTCGCCACGGCCGTGGCGAGCACGTGAAGAAGCCGACGGGCGGCAAGCAGGCTGCCCGCCTCGTTCAGGTGCGCGCCATCGCTCGTGTAGGCGCGGGCGAGCGCCGGCGCCTTGCGGCCGTCCCACACGACGCTTACGGCGCTTCCATCCGGCGCCACCGACTCCAGCGCGGCGAGGTCGAACACCGGCTCGCGGCCCAGGTACGCGGCGCGAAGGAGCGCGTTGTATTCCTCGCGGCGGACGTTCTCGAGCGTCCCGTACGGGTGCCGGCCGAGCAGGCGCTTCGCCGCCGCCTTGATGCCGGTCTGCTCCACGGTCAACGGTACGGTGACGTGCACGAACGTGACCCGCGGGTAGCGGAGCTCGAGGCGCTCCATCGCCGCGCGATAGCGCTCGAAGAGCGCCGCGACGTTGGTCTGCGGACCGATGTCGACGTAGCAGAATTTGAGGAGCGCAATGTCGTCGCGTCCGCCGCGGCGCTCGAGCGCCGCCTCGAACTCGCGGATCTTGCGCTCCGGATCGCCGTTCTCCGGCACGCGCAGATCGTCGAGGTGCGGCCGCGGGGCCCCCTCGCGGTCCGCGAGCTCGCGCATTCCCTCGAGGATGTTCTCGCCCACGGACTGGTGCGCGAAGAAGATGTGCGCGCCGGCGAGGCGCTCGAGCTCGGCTCGCGCGCCTGCGCCCGCCGCCGAAGCGCCCTGAGCCGCCGCCGCGAAAAGAATCGCCGCCATGAGCCGCCAGCCCGTCATGGGATGGCTGATCCTACCCAGCGCCTGCACGCGCGGCCGCGACGCGGGCGTGGCCCGGAGGAACTATGCCGCGGCTAGCGCCGGGCGCCGCTATCGCCGAAGAGCGTGAAGGGACCCCAGAAGAGCGGATGCGAGTAGCTCAACTTCGTGTCGCCGATGCTTGCGTCCGCGCCCATGAGCTTGACCATGGAGCTCCGCAGCGCCTCGGCGCGCGAAAGCGCCGGCGTCTCCGTCTGCGCCCGGAAGAGCTCGGTGGTGAGCAGGCGCGCCGATGCGGACTCCACCGCCCAGTTGGAGACGAGCAGGCTTCTCGCGCCAGCATAGAAGAACGCGCGGCCGAGTCCCGAGACCGCCTCGGCGCCCTCGGCACCGCCGCTTGCCGTGTTGCACGCGGACAGCACGACCCAGTCGGCATCGAGCTTGAGGCCGAGCACCTCCTGCATGGTGAGGAAGCCGTCCTCCTCCTTTTCGCCCGTGACCGCAGGGTTGGAGAGCACGAGCGCCGGCTGGTCGAGCCCGGTGACTTCGCCCGCCCTCAGTCCGTGGGTCGCGAAGGCGACGACGCGCCGGTCGGCGAGCGGCGTGCGCTTCACGTTTCCTTCGGTCGCGCGGGCGCCGAGAAAGAGATCGCCGCGGCCATCGGCATTGAGCACTTTGCTGATCTCCTGCAGCTCCTCCGCCGTATCGGGAAGCGAATTGAGCAACTTGTAGGCCTCCGCGAGCCCGATGGACGCCGCGCCCGGGGGCTTCGCCGCCGTCCCGGCGAGCGCCTGCTCCGTGTCGTCCACCGATTGCGCCAGGCTGAGGTTACGCAGGAGGCTGCGCCGGCCGCCGGCTGCTGCGGCGGTCGCTGCGTGGGCGAAGACGGGGTTGCCGAATCCCGCAAACGCGCGCCGCGTCGCCCTGGATTCCGGCGCGCGCTTGAGCGCGACGAACGCAGTCGCGGAAGGCGATTGGGCGAGCGCAACTTTCGCGATGAGCCACGGTACCGCGGCGTACGAGCTCGAGAGCCCAGGCGCCGGCTGCGCGACGTCGCCCCGAGTCACCAGGAGGCCGGCGGGAAGCTGCGCAAGCACGCCGTTCGAAACGATGTTCAGGATGCGTGCCGAGCCCCAGGTCGCTTCCCCGGGACCGAGCAGCGCCTGGTAGAGCCGATGCGCCGCGGCGACATCGAAGGCCGGCAGCCTCGACAGGTCGCCGCTCTCGAGCTCGACCGCCGCGCGAAGCTTCGCGACGTCCGCCTCGATCGCCTTGCGTCCCACCGGCACGGCATGGAACTCGCGCCGTCCTTGCGCCCCGAGCGACCAGACATAGGTCTCGCGTTCTCCGACGAACACCGAGACGAAGGCTTCCCCCGGCGCAAGGGCCGCGGAAACCTCCGCAAGGCCAACGGGCTTGGGATCGATGAGCTCCGCGTATTCCGGAAAGCCGGCGCGGATCTTCGCGGCAAACGCGGCGCGGTCCTTGCGCAGCTTTTCGATATCCCGGCGCATGTCGGCGATGACCTTGTCCAGCCGCGTCGCATCCGGCGCCGCGGCGAGCCGGCCGACGAGCAGACCCAGCGCCTCGATGCGCTGCTTCGCGTCCTGGTCCTTGCGCGCGATTTCCGCGAGCGCCGGGTCCGGAAGCTGGGCGCGTGCCGCCGACACGCTGATCGCCTGCTGCACGCCGGAGCCGCGCGCGATGTCGGCCATCCTGAATGCTTCATCCACGGCGTCGAGCCCGGGCGGCACGGCGCCCTTGCGATGCAGCCGCGAAAGCAGCTCGATATAGGACTCGAGCACCGTGCGGCGCCAGAAGGCGGCGAAGTACCCGGAGTTCTCCCCTGCCGCTTCCTCGTTGTCGTGGCGAGTGAACTGGGGAACCGCCTCCTGGAAGAGCGCGAGCGCCTGCTCGTCTTCGCCGCGCGCGTCCTTTGCCATGGCGAGTGCCGCCTTCCATTGGGCGAGCGCGTAGGCATTCGGGACAGGGTTGCGCAGGATCAGCTCGACATGCCGGGCCGCCATCTGCCCCGCCTCCTCGGCGCGGCCCGCCTTCACGAGCGCAAGCGCGCGACCCGGGGGCTGCCGGCTGAAGTTGCGGTAAAGCTGCGGGTCGCCGCGCAGCGCATCGTCGCGCGCCTTGAAGACGGCGACGGCTTCGTCCCAGCGCGATTGCGCGAGCAGCGCGTTGCCCAGGCGCGCTCGCGCGCCTGCGAGGCTCGTTGCGGTCGGCGGAATGCCGGCGCCTTCCAGCGCCCGGATGGCGTACCGGTAGAACTTCTTCGCCGCCTCGACGTCGCCCTGCTGCAGCTTCGCCCAGCCGAGCTGGCCGACGGCGGCCGCGACGACCGTGGTATTGACGGCGTAGCGCTTGAGGCGGTCTTCGATCGCCGCGCGCGCGAAGAACTCCGCCTCGCCCGCCTTGCCGCGCGTGGCGAGCGCGTCCGAAAGCGACAGCTTCGCTCCGGCAAGATTATTCACCGCGATCCCCTGGTATCGGTCCTGCGCCGAGAGCCGGCGGCGCGCGTCGCGAACGTCGCGCTCGGCGTGGTCGAGCGCGAGGCGCATGAAGCGCTCGGCTTCCGCGTAGTCGCCCTCGCGCTCCTTCACCAGTCCGTGCGCGCGCCGGTTGAGGAAAAGGTGGTTTTCCCCCCACTCCAGCCATTGCCGGCTGTTGCGGATCTGCTCGATGGTCCGGTCGGCCTGCGCGAGCGATTCATTCGCCTGCACGAGCATGCCGAGCGTCGACTGCGCACCCGCGAGCCGAATGAGCGAATGGTGCACCGTGAATCCGCTCACGCCGCCCCACTCCTTCGCCCGCGCCTTCCAGAACTCGACCGCGGCAAACCAATCGTTGTGCGCCTCGAGAGCGGTGCCAAGCTCATCTTCTATGTTGCCCCGGCCGCCCCAGCCGCCCGTGACCGGGATGTTCGGCTGGTTGAAGCTCAGCGCGAGCCGGAAATCGGCGATCGCCTGCTCGTACTCGCCGAGCTTGCTGCGCGCCATGCCTCGACGGTGGTAGAACGCCGCGAGCTGCTGCTTCGCCGCTCGCGGTGGCGGCTCAGCGTCGGCCTCCCTGCGAAGCGCCGGATCGGCATGCCCGGCGGATTCGAAGGCGGAATCGACGGACGCGGTGTCCTGCGCCCATGCGTTGGCCAGCCCGAGCGCAACCGAGCACGCGACAAAAATGGCTTTCCCGAGCGCCCCCATGCGGCCTCCCTGCCCGCATTATGTCCGAGGAAGGGGCCCTGAGGTTCTTACAGCAGCCGGTTGAACCAGACGAGGGAAAGCATCGCCGCCAGGAGCGCGAGGACGGCGGCGATCGCGGAGAAGAGCGCGGTCACCTCGCTCTTCTTCGTCTCCATGACGAGCCTGGAGTTGAGCGTCTTGTAGATCTTGTTCAGGTCGGGGGCGTTGCCGGCGTAGAAGTATTCGCCGCGGGTGATATCGGCGATGGTCTTCAGCGTCTCCTCGTCCAGGCGCACGTGCATCGACCAGCCCTCGAAGCCGACGATCTTGCCCTCCGTCGTACCCACGCCGACGGTGTAGACGCGCACCCCTTTGTCGGCCGCGAGGCGCGCCGCCTGGATCGAGTCCGGACCGGTGGTTCGCTGGCCGTCGGTGAGCAGTATGATCACGGCCGAGGAATAGGAACCCGGCGGAACCGGCTTGGGCGCATCGCGCCGCCCGGGGCCATCCGGACCTGCTCCCTTCTTTCCCGCATCCGGATAGGCGAAGGTCGCGACGTCGATCCCGTCCTTTGGGAAGAGCGTGGCAAGCGACACGAGGATGGCGCTCCCGATGGCCGTGGCGCGTTGCAGCTGGAAGCGATCGATCGCGGCGATCAGGTCTTCCTTGTTCCGCGTGGGCGCCTGCGCCACCGTGGCGGTGCCGGCGAAGGCGACGATGCCGATGCGCACGTTCTCCGGTTGCTCGCCGATGAACTGCTTGGCCGCGTTCTGCGCCGCGACCAGGCGGCTCGGCTCGACGTCGGTCGCGCGCATGCTGCCCGAGACGTCCATGGCGAGGATCACAGTCTCGTGCTGCGACGGGAGCGTCACCGTCGCTTGCGGGCGCGCGGTCGCGACGATGATGACGGCGAGCGCGAGGAGGAAGAGGAGCGGCGGCACATGCCGGCGCATGCCGGGGCCGCTGCCGAGGGCCTCCTTCACGAGGTCCAGGCTCGCGTAGCGGACCGCGAACTTCTTCTTGCGCCTGAGGACGAGGAAGTAGGCGGCCACCACGAGGGGCAGCGTCGCGAGGCCCCAGAGCGCCTCGGGCCAGAGGAAGGTCACGCAGCAGCCTCCCGCACGGGCGCGGCCGCCGTGCGGCTGCGCCGGCGCCGCAGCTCGGCGAAGCGACGGATCGCGTCGACCAGGTCCTCGTCGGTCGAGAGCTCGAGCACGTCGGCGCCCGAAGCTACGAAGCGCCCGCGCAGCGCGGCTTCGCGCCGCGCCGCCGCTTCGGCGAAGCGCCGGCGAAAGCCCGGGTCGTGCGTGTCGACGAGCACCTGCTCGCCGGTCTCCGCGTCGCGGAACGGCACGAGGCCGAGGTCCGGAAGCTCGGACTCGAGCGCGTCGTAGAGCCGGACGGCGACGAGCTCGTGCCGCTGCACGAGCGGTGCAAGCAGGCGCTCCCAGCCGGGCTCGCTGAAGAAGTCGGAGACGAGGAAGGCGAGCGAGCGCCGGCGCATGAGGTGGCCCGCGGCGCGCAGGACTTCCGAGAGGTCCGTCTTCCTTCCCTCGACCCGGTTCCTGCGCTGCATGGCATGGAGCAGCCGCAGGACATGGGTGCGCCCCGCACCCGGCGGAAGGATCGCCTCGACGCCGTTGCCGTAGATCAGCGCGCCGACGCGGTTGCCATGGCGCGTGAGCAAACGCGCCATCACGGCGACGAAGTCCTCGGACACCGTGCGCTTGCGCGCGGCGTGCGAGCCGAAATCGAGCGAGGCGCTGAGGTCGAGCAGGAACCACGCGGTGATCTCGCGGTCCTCGTGGAACTCGCGCACGTAGGGAAGCTCGAGGCGCGCCGTCACGTTCCAGTCGATGCGCCGCACGTCGTCGCCGTACTGGTACTCGCGCAGGTCGGCGAGATCGAGGCCGTTACCGCGGAAAAGCGTCCGGTAGTCGCCCTGCAGCAAGCCGTCGAGCCGGCGAAGCACCGTCCACTCGAGCCGACGCAGCACGTCGTCGGGCCGACGCGCCGGCAGCGCGACGACGTTGGCCGGCGGAGGCCCTCCCGGCGAGCCGCCGTTACGCGGCCGATGGAGCCACTTGAACATGGGATTGCAGCGGCTTCTCGGGCGCGCGGACCTGCTGCATGACGCGCTTCATTATGTCGTCGGCGCTCACGCCCTCGGAGAGCGCTTCGTAGGAAAGCACGAGGCGATGGCGGAAGACGTCGGGCGCGAGGTCGGTCACGTCCTCGGGCAGCGCGTAGTCGCGCCCGCGCAGGAAGGCGAGCGCGCGCGCCGCCTCGATGAGGTGGATCGGCGCCCGCGGGCTCGCGCCATAGCTCAAGTATTTGGCGAGCTCCGGGAGCCCGTTCTGGGCCGGGTCGCGCGTCACGGCCGCAAGGCGCACCGCATACTGGACGAGCGAAGGCTCGACGTAGCCGGTGCGGCACTGCTGCTGGAGGCGGCGCAGCTCGTCGGTCGCCGCCACCGGGACCACGTCGGGCAGCGCGCCCGTGATCCGCTCGACGATCACGAATTCCTCGCCCTCGGTCGGGTAGCCGACCAGGACCTTCATCATGAACCGGTCGACCTGCGCTTCCGGCAGCGGGTAGGTGCCCTCGGTCTCGATCGGGTTCTGCGTCGCCATGACGAGGAAGGGATCGGGCACGCGGTGCGTCTCGCCGGCGATGGTCACCTGCCTCTCCTGCATCACCTCGAGGAGCGCGCTCTGCACCTTGGCCGGGGCGCGGTTGATCTCGTCGGCGAGCAGCAGGTTGCAGAAGACCGGCCCGAGCGACGTGGCGAACTCGCCGCTCTTCTGGTTGTAGATGCGCGTGCCGACGAGGTCGGCCGGCACGAGGTCGGGCGTGAACTGGATGCGCCGGAAGGAGCCGCGGATCGCCTGCGCGAGCGTCTTCACCGTGAGCGTCTTCGCGAGGCCGGGCACGCCCTCGACGAGGAGGTGCCCCTGGGCGAGCACGGCGACGAGCACGCGCTCGAGGAAGCGGTCCTGGCCGACGACGATCTTCTTCACCTCGTAGAGGATCCGCTCCATGAGCGAGGCGACTTCGGCGGGATCTCTTTGGTCCATGGAAACCTCGGTCAGAAAGGCGACAGCCCGGCCGCCGCGGCCGCGTTCTCGATCGGCACGGCGAAGCCGATGCCGACGAACACGCGCTGCTCGGTCGGGTTCAGCAGGCCCGTGACGATGCCCACGACCTCCCCTTCCAGCGTGACCAGCGGCCCGCCCGAGTTGCCGGGATTCACCGCCGCATCGAACTGGATGAGGTTGGAGAGCACGCGCCGCCCCTGCGATTCGTACTGGCGCTTCAGCCCGGAAATCACGCCGGCCGAAGCCGACGGGCCGATGCCGAAAGGAAAGCCGACCGCGACGACGGGGTCGCCCGGCCGGATGCCGTTGGTCGAGCGCAGGGTCGCCGGCACGAGGTCGTCGGGAATTTTCTTGGCCTGCAGGACCGCGAGGTCCGTCTCGGGCCTCGTGCCGATCACCTCGGCGTCCGCCTCCAGGCCGTCGAAGAAGGTGACCTTGATCCGCTTCGCGCCGTTCACGACGTGAAGGTTGGTGAGGATGACGCCGGTCTCGACGATGACCACTCCGGTCCCGACATTGCCTTCGGCGGCCGCCTTGTCCTCGGCCTTGTCGCCTTCCTTCGCCTCGTCGGCTTCCGTCATGAGCCCGCGCACGTGGACCACGGAGGGGAGGATCTTTTCGTAGGCATCGGCGGCGGTGGGCTGCGCGGCATTCGCCTGCAGCGCCCGCTCGATCGCAGCATCGACCTGGGCCTCGTTCATCCCGCGCGGTGCAAGCCAGGCGAAAGCCGCAAGCGCGAGGAACACTACGGCCGCGGCGGCGGCGGCGAGCGCGCGTCGGTGGCGACGGAGAAAACCGCGTGATGGAGGCGATACCGGCCCGGGCGGCGTCGCCGGTTTGGCGGGCGATGGGCCGGTGCGCGAATCGCTGTATACCGCCACGCGCTTCATGGAAGTCCGGTCCAGTGTAGCAGTCGCAACGCCCGACGCAACGCTCTTTTACTGTCGGCGGCGCACTACAACGCACTACAAGGAAGCACGGGAATTATTCCCGTCCGGACGGCGCAGTTTCTGAAGCACGCTTCCTGCTCGCTACACCTCCAGCCACTCCTTGCGCATGGCGGCGTTGCCTCGCACGTCCGCGGCGGTGCCCTCGAAGACGATCGTGCCGTGCCCCATGACATAGAGCCGCTCCGAGATATCGAGCGTGATCGCGAGCTTCTGCTCGACGAGCAGGATCGAGATGCCGCGCTTCTTCACCTCGCCGAAAAACGCGGCGACCTGCTCGACGATCTTGGGCGCGAGGCCCTCGGTCGGCTCGTCGATCATGACGAGCGCCGGATCGCCCATCAGCGTGCGGCAGAGCGTCAGCATCTGCTGCTCGCCGCCGGAGAGCACGCCCGCCGCCGTGTCGGCGCGCTCGCGCAGGCGGGGAAAGAGCTCGAACATGTGCTCCATCGTCCAGCGTCCCGAGGGCCGGCTCTTCTTCTGGCCCAGGACGAGGTTCTGCCTCACGGTGAGCGTGGGAAAGATGTCCCGGTTCTCGGGCACGTAGCCGAGCCCCCGATGCGCAATCTCGTAGGGCTTGAGCCCGGAAAGCTCGGCGCCCTGGAAGCGCACGGAACCGCGGCGCGCCACCATGCCCATGATGGCCTTGATCGTGGTCGAGCGCCCGACGCCGTTGCGGCCGAGCAGGCTCACGATCTCGCCCTCCCCGACCCGCAGGTGCACGCCGTGCAGCACGTGGCTCTTGCCGTAGAACGCGTGCAGGTCGCTCACTTCAAGCATGACCGGCTTTCTCCAGGGACCCGAGGTACGCCTCCTGGACCGCCTGGTTGGCGCGGATCTCCGCCGGCGCCCCCGTGGCGATGATCTCGCCGTAGACGAGCACGCTGATGCGATCGGCGAGGCCGAATACCACGCCCATGTCGTGCTCCACCATGACGAGCGTCTTCCCCGCGCTCACCGCTCGCACCAGCTCGACGACCCGCGCCGTCTCCGTGCGGCTCATCCCGGCGGTCGGCTCGTCGAGGAGGATGACGCTCGCGCCGCCGGCGATGGTGATGCCGATCTCGAGCGCGCGCTGCTCCGCGTAGGTGAGCGTCCCGGCGATCGTCTTCGCGCGCGCCCGTAGGCCGATGCGCTCGAGGATCTCCTCCGCGCGCCGGTTCGCCTCCGAGAGCCCGGAGACGCTGCGCCAGAACGAATAACGCGCGCCCTGCGTCCAGAGCACGCCGCAGCGCAGGTTCTCGTAGACGGTCAGGTTATGGAATATGTTGGTCACCTGGAAGCTCCGGGAGAGCCCCTTGCGGTTGATCTCGAAGGGCTTGAGCCCGGTGATGTCCTCGCCGCCGAGGAGAATGCTCCCGCTCGTGAGGGGAAAGCGTCCCGAGATGAGGTTGAAGAGCGTGCTCTTCCCGGCGCCGTTCGGCCCGATGATCGCGTGGCGCTCGCCCTGGCGGATGTCCAGAGACACGCCGTTGATGATGCGCGTGTCGCCGAAGCTCTTGTACACCTCTCGGAGCGCGAGCGCGGTCATGCGGCGCCTTCTTTCGCCGCCGCCGCAATCGCGCCCCAGCGTTCGCCGACGCGCATGCTGGCCGGCCGCAGCACAGCGAGGCCGGCGGCGAACACGACGGCGAACCCCAACCACGGCGGCGCGCTCCTCACGTTGAGGTTGAGGCCGTAGAGAACGATGTCGCTGCTGGCTCCGGGCTCGGAGAGGCGATAGACCATCTCGACGATGCCCACGAGGCCGGCGAGCGCGACGACGCCGGCGGCGATCGCGGCTGCGCACGGCAGCGCGAGCTCGCGCCCGCGGCCCGAGCGGATCGCATGGACGAGCATCACGCCGAGCGAGGCGATGCCCCCCGGCGCGTAGAGCACCATCAGGACGAAGAAGAGGCCGAGGTAGAGCAGCCAGGCCTGCGTGAATCCCGAGAGCGCCGCGATGAAGAACACGAACACGACCGCGCCGATGATCGGACCGAAGAAGAACGGCACCCCTCCGATGAACGTGGCGAGCAGCACGCCGCCGGAGCGGATCGCCGAGACGTTCTCCGCCGAGACGATCTCGAAGTTGATGCACGAAAGCGCGCCCGAGACACCGGCGAAGAAGGCGGAGAGCACGAGCTGCAGGAACCGCACTCGCTGCGTGTTGTAGCCGACGAACTCCGCCCGCTCGGGGTTGTCGCGCACGGCGTTTGCCATGCGGCCGAGCGGCGTCTGCGTGAGCCGGTACATCGCCGCCATGCAGGCGAGGCACCACGCGGCCACGAGGTAGTAGACCTGGATCGCCGGACCGAACTTGAGGCCGAAGAAGGGCGTTGCTGCCGTGCGGTCGGTGGAAATTCCGCCCTCGCCGCCGAAGAAGCCCGGGAACATGAGCACGCATGCGAACACCATCTCGCCGATGCCGAGCGAGATGAGCGCGAAGGTCGTGCCGGCGCGGCGTGTCGTCACATAGCCGAAGAGCGCGCCGAACACCAGGCCCGCGAAGCCTCCGACGAGCGGCAGGAGCGGCAAGGGAAGCCACAGCCCCGCCCTGCCGGCGTAGTTGAGGGCGTGCACGGCGCAGAAGGCGCCCAGGCCGGAATACACGGCATGGCCGAAGGACAGCATGCCGGCCTGCCCGAGGAGCATGTTGTACGAAAGCGCGAAGATGAT
>JAFAGU010000109.1 GCA_019237595.1 Betaproteobacteria bacterium
GACGCGTCGCGGTGGCCGATGGTGATCGTGCCGCTGTCCTTGATCTTCTTGAGCGTGCCGTCCTGCGCGAAAGCCTGGACGCTCGCCGCCGTGGCGAACGCAAGCCCGGCCGCCAGGGCGAGCAGTCGTGCGGGTTTCATCGGGACTCCTCCTCTGAAAAACCCATTCTACTTCAGGCGCTCCGCGATGGAGCGCACGCGCTTGGCCACGGCCCCGAGGAGCGCCGCACCAAATTCGGGATTCGCCTTGACGAGGTTCATGAACACGGCCCGGTTCACGCCGAGCAGCGCGCAGTCGGTCTCCGCAGTCGCCGTCGCCGTGCGTGCCGCCTGGTCCACGAGCGCCATCTCGCCGAACATGCCGCCCGGGCCCACGCGTCCCACGACGTTGCCCTTGATCGATACCGCGACCTTGCCCTCGGTGACGACGTACATCAGCACGCCGGCGGCGCCCTCCTTGAAGAGCACGGCGCCGGCGCCGTGGCGCGCGAGCGCCTGCGGACCGAGCCCCTTGGCGAGCGCCTCGAGCATCGGCTTCTCGAACACCGGTGCCTCCTCGAGGCTGCCCGCGCCGGCGAGGGCCGAGGCGCCGAGCCGCGCGAGCATCGCCCTCAGGCGCAGGATCATCATGCCCATCAGCATGAGCGCGAACTCGGGCTTTGCCTGCAGTCCGCGCTGGAATTCCTTGGCGTCGAGCGTGACCACGCGGCAATTGGTCTTCGCGACCGCGGTCGCCGTGCGCGGCGCCTCCGCAAGCACCGCCATCTCGCCGAAGATCTCGCCCACCTTCACCGAGCCGATCGGCCGCCCCTTCACCGTCATGGCGACCTCGCCCTCCATGAGGAGGAACATCCGGTCGCGCTTCAGGAAGCCCGCCTTGTCGCCCTCCTCGAAGAATTTGCCGCCGGCGGGGACGGCTTCGGCCTTGCCGGCCGCGCGAAACACTTCCATGGCGATCCCGGCGTTGTAGACGGTTTTGGGCGCCGGCACCTGGGGAGCGGCCGGCGCGGCGGGCTTGCCCGCAGGCGCCTTGTCGCCCGGAATGCTGAAGTCGAGGTCCTCCATCGCATCGCCTCCGAAGGCGG
Organism: Betaproteobacteria bacterium; assembly: GCA_019237595.1. Taxonomy (GTDB): domain Bacteria; phylum Pseudomonadota; class Gammaproteobacteria; order Burkholderiales; family SG8-39; genus SCGC-AG-212-J23. The sequence continues at coordinate 1,085 of JAFAGU010000109.1, forward strand.
CGATAGTGCCAGAATTCCACCTTCCCTGAGCAGCCATGAACGGTGAGGTTGCGTCATGAACCGTCCCCCGCGAATCGAGCACGACCTGCTGGGCGATCGCGCCGTCCCGGCGGAGGCCTACTACGGCGTCCACACTCTGCGCGCGCTCGAGAACTTCCCCATCACCGGCACGGCGATCTCCATCTACCCGGATCTCGTCGGCGCGCTCGCGTGCGTCAAGCAGGCGGCGGCGATCGCCAACAGCGAGCTCGGGTTGCTGGACGAGAAGCGCGCCACCGCCATCCGTCTCGCCTGCGAGGAGATCCGCGAGGGCGGGCTGCACGAGGAATTCGTCGTCGACGTGATCCAGGGCGGGGCCGGCACCTCGACGAACATGAATGCGAACGAGGTGATCTGCAACCGCGCGCTCGAGCGCCTCGGGCACGGCAAGGGCGAGTACCAGCACCTGCATCCGCTCGATCACGTCAACCTCTCGCAAAGTACGAACGACGTCTACCCGACGGCGATCAAGCTCGCGCTCAACTTCGGTATCCGGCGGCTGCTGGACGAAATGGCGGAGCTCAGGCGCGCGTTTGCGGGCAAGGCGGCGGAATTCGAGGCGGTGCTGAAGGTGGGCCGCACGCAGCTCCAGGACGCCGTGCCCATGACGCTCGGGCAGGAGTTCTCGACGTACGCGGTGATGCTCGAGGAGGACGAGCAGCGCCTCGCCGAAGCGGCGGCCCTCATCCGCGAGATCAACCTTGGCGCGACCGCGATCGGTACGGGCATCAACGCGCATCCGGACTATGCGCTGCTCGTGACGAAGCGGCTCTCCGAGGTCTCTGGCGTGCCGCTGGTGAGCTCGCCCAACCTCATCGAGGCGACGCAGGATGCCGGCGCGTTCGTCCAGCTCTCCGGCGTGCTGAAGCGCATCGCCGTCAAGCTCTCCAAGACCTGCAACGACCTGCGGCTCCTTTCCTCGGGGCCGCGCGCCGGCATCGGCGAAATCCAGCTGCCGGCGGTGCAGGCGGGCTCCTCCATCATGCCCGGCAAGGTGAATCCCGTGATTCCGGAGGTCGTGAACCAGGTCGCCTTCGAGGTGATCGGCAACGACATGACGGTCACCATGGCGGCCGAGGCCGGCCAGCTGCAACTGAATGCCTTCGAGCCGATCATCGCTCACAGCCTCTTCAAGAGCCTGCAGCACCTCGCCGCGGGTTGCCGGACGCTGAACGAGCGCTGCGTGCGCGGCATCCAGGCAAACGCGGAGCGCGCCCGGCGGCTGCTCGACGAATCGACGGCGCTCGTCACCGCGCTCACCCCGGTGCTCGGCTATTCCCGTTCGGCGGAGGTGGCGCGCGATGCGCTCGCCGGCGGCAAGACGGTGTACGAGCTCGTGCTCGCGAAAGGCTGGATGACGCGCGAGCAGCTCGACGAGATCCTCAAGCCCGAGATGCTCACGCGGCCTAGCCGCGCGACGCTCGCGCCGGTGAAGCGCGAGGTGTAGCAGTGGACCCGATCTGGCGGCCCTCGGCGGAGGACGTCGAGCAGGCGCTCGTCACGCAGTTCGCGCGGCAGGTGATCCGCAAGCACAAGCTCGACTTCAACACCTATCCGGACTTCTACCGCTGGTCGGTCGAGCATCCCGAGACCTTCTGGTCCGAGGTCTGGGAATTTTGCGGCGTCCTGTGTTCGCGAAGAGGATCTGCGGTCCTCATCGACGGGGACAAGATGCCGGGCGCGCGCTGGTTCCCGGAGGCCAGGCTCAACTTCGCGGAGAACCTCCTGCGCCGCGGCGACCGCGGCGACGCGTTCGTGCTTTGGGACGAGCGCGGGCCGCGGGGCCGCATGTCCTACTCCGAGCTCACGAGCGAAGTCTCGCGCGCCGCGCAGGCCATCCAGGCGCTCGGGCTGCGCGCCGGCGACAGAGCGGCCGCCTTCATTCCCAACATTCCGGAAGCCGGCGTCTTCGCGCTCGCGGCGATCTCGCAAGGCGTGGTGTGGTCCTCGTGCTCGCCGGACTTCGGCGTGGAAGGCGTGCTCGAGCGCTTCTCGCAGATCGAGCCGAAGATCCTTTTCTGCGCCGACGGCTACCGCTATGGCGGCGAGGCTCACGATTGCCTTTCCAAGGCGGCGGAAATCGCCGACAAGCTCCTGAGCGTGCGCAAGGTCGTCGTCGTTCCCTACCTCGACCCGCAAGTCGACGTCTCCGACGTTCCGAAGGCCGTGCGCCTGGACGAGTGGCTCCGGCGCCATACGCCGGGGGACATCGAGTTCGCGCAGCTGCCCTCGAACCATCCCGTGTTCATCCTGTTCACCTCCGGCACGACCGGGCAGCCGAAGTGCATCGTGCACGGCGCGGTCGGCACGCTCGTCATGGCGCTGAAGCTCCTCAAGCTCCAGCTGGACGTGCGGCCGGGGGATCGCTACTTCTATTTCTGCACGACCAACTGGGTGGTGTGGAACGTGCTCTTCTGCGGCCTCGCCGCCGAGGCGACCGTGATGCTCTACGACGGATCGCCCTTCGCGCGGCAGGGGAAGATCCTCTTCGACTTCGCCGAGAAGGAGCGCTTCACGCACTTTGGCACCTCGCCCAAGTTCCTCGACACTATCGCGAAGCGCGGCATGCGGCCGCGCGACACGCACGAGCTCGCGAGCCTGCGCATGCTGATCAGCACCGGGTCTCCGCTTTCCTCCGAGGGCTACGACTATGTCTACCAGGCGATCAAGGGCGATGTGTGCCTGGGGAACATCTCCGGCGGGACCGACATCATGGGCGCGTTCGCCGATGCGAGCATGGTGCTTCCCGTCTATCGTGGAGAGCTGCAATCGCGCTCGCTCGGCCTCGCGGTGGACGTGTTCG
>JAFAGU010000064.1 GCA_019237595.1 Betaproteobacteria bacterium
GAAGTCCGCGCGGATCGGCTTGGCCACCTTGAGCTGCTTCTCGACGAGCACGGCGCAGTGGAAGGCGCGCGCGCGAAGCTCGAGAAGCCTCTGCCGGATCGCCGCCATGGTGTCGCCTCCGTCCAGGATGTCGTCGAGCACGAGGACGGTCCTTCCCTCGACGCCCTTCGGCGGGGTGACGCGCCATTCGATCACCGACCCGCGCGTCGCCGAGCCATAGCGGGAGGCATGGATGTAGTCGAAGTCGAGCGGAAAGCGCAGCTTCGGCAGGATCTGTCCCGCGAAAACGATCGCGCCGCCCATCACGGCGAGGACCAGCGGGTAGGACTCGGCGAGTCGGCTCGTGATCTCGCCTGCCAGGCGCTCGATCGCGCGCTCCACGTCGGAGGCGCTCGCAACGACGTCCGACTCGCGCAGGAACGTCCAGGCCTCGCTTGGCTCTGCCATGCCCGCGAGTTTATCAGCGCAACTTCAGGTACTGGCCGAACGCCTCGCCGATCTCGGGGTGCCGCAATCCAAGCTCCACCGTGGCTTGCAGGTACCCGAGCTTGGAGCCGCAGTCGTAGCGCTTGCCAGGAAGCCGGATGGCGAGCACGCGCTCGTGCACGAGCAGCGCCGAGATGGCGTCGGTGAGCTGGACCTCGCCGCCGGCGCCCGGCGAAACCTCGGAGAGCAGGTCGAAGATGCGCGGCGAGAGCACGTAGCGCCCGATCACGCCGAGGTTGGACGGCGCCTCGGACGGCTTGGGCTTCTCCACGATGCTGTGGATGCGCGCGAGATCGCCCTGCATCCTGTCCGCGGTAACGATCCCGTAGCTTTGCGTCTGGTCGCGAGGAACCTCCTCCACCCCGAGGAGCGAAGAGCCCTCCCGCTCGAACGCCTGCGCCATGCGCACCATTGCGGGCGGCTGGGAATCCATGAGGTCGTCGGCAAGCAGGACGGCGAAGGGTTCATAGCCCACGACCGGCTGGGCGCAGAGCACGGCGTGCCCCAGGCCCAGCGGCTCGGCCTGCCGGATGTAGATGCAGCGCACGCCCTCGGGCAGCACGGAGCGCACGAGGTCGAGCAGCACGTTCTTGCCCTTGCGCTCGAGCTCCGTCTCGAGCTCGTAGGCCTTGTCGAAATGATCTTCGATGGCCCGCTTGTTGCGGCCCGTGACGAAGATCATTTCCGTGATGCCCGCCGCGGCCGCCTCCTCCACCGCATACTGAATGAGCGGCTTGTCGACGATCGGCAGCATCTCCTTGGGGCTCGCCTTGGTCACGGGGAGGAACCGGCTGCCGAGGCCCGCTACGGGGAAGACCGCTTTCCTGAGCTTCGCGTGCATGGCTCAGATTCTGCCCAATAGTCGGGCGAGCTGCTTTTCGTCGAGCACCGGGACGCCGAGCTCGCGGGCCTTCTCCAGCTTGCTGCCCGCATCGGCTCCCGCGACGACGTAGTCCGTCTTCCGGGAAACCGAGCTGGCGACCTTGTGGCCGAGCTGCTCGAGCGCCGCCTGCGCCTCATCGCGCGTCATGGTGGCGAGCGAGCCCGTGAGTACGAAGGTCTTCCCTTCGACGGCCCTGCCGGCGGGCTCCGGCTTCGACAGGCGGATCTCGGCTAGCAGCCGTCGGATCACCTGCGCGTTGTGCGGCTCGTGGAGGAAGGTCTGGATGCTTTCCATGAGTTCCGGCCCGATGCCCTCGAATGGCACCTCGAGGGACGGATCGCCGGCCTTCTTGCGACGCGCATTCTCCTTGCGAACTGCCTCCTTGTCTTGCGCGGCCTTGGCCCAGTCGGCCTGCATGAGCGCCTCCAGGGAACCGAATTGCCGCGCCAGGATCTTCGCCACTTCTTCGCCGACGCCGGGAATACCGAGCGCGTAGATGAAACGCGGCAAGGTCCGCTCGCGCGATGCGCCAATGCTCTCCACGAGGTTGGCCGCTGATTTCTCGCCCATGCGGTCCAGCCCCGACAGCGTCTGCGCGTCGAGCCGGTAGAGGTCCGCCGGGTTTGCGACGATCTCGCGCTCGACGAGCTGGTCGACCACCTTCTCGCCCAGGCCTTCGATATCCATGGCGCGGCGGCCCGCGAAATGCAGGAGCGTCTGCTTGCGCTGCGCCTTGCAATAGAGGCCGCCGGTGCAGCGGGTCGCCGCTTCGCCCTCGACGCGTACCGTAGGAGAGCCGCAGACCGGGCAGGTCCGCGGCATCTCGAAGCGGTCCTGCGCGCGCCTCGGACCGGGGGCGCTCACGCCGACGATTTCCGGGATGACGTCGCCGGCGCGTCGCACCACGACTCGGTCGCCCACCCAGACATCCTTGCGGCGCAGCTCGTCCTCGTTGTGGAGCGTCGCGTTCGTGACGGTGACGCCGCCGACGAACACCGGCTGCAGTTTCGCCACGGGGGTGAGCACTCCGGTGCGTCCCACCTGGACCGCAATCCCGAGCACTTCGGTCATTTCCTCCTGCGCCGGATACTTGTGGGCGACGGCCCAGCGAGGCTCGCGCGCAACGAAGCCCAGCCGAGCCTGCGCTTCGAGGCTGTTCACCTTGTACACGACGCCGTCGATGTCGAACGGCAATTCCCGGCGACGCTCGCCCATGTGCCGGTGGTATTCGATCAGGCCTTCGGCGCCCTCCACCACGCGCCTTTCGCGGCTCACCGGCAAGCCCAGGCGCTCGAGCTCGTCGAGCACGCCGCTCTGCGTCGATGGGACCTGCCAGCCTTGCGTGACACCGATGCCATAGGCGAAGAAGCGGAGCGGCCGCTGCGCCGCGAGCTTCGGATCGAGCTGGCGCACGGCGCCCGCGGCGGCATTGCGCGGATTCACGAACACCTTTCCTCCGGAAGCTTGCTGGCGTTGATTGAGCTTCTCGAAGTCCCGCCGATCCATGTAGACCTCGCCGCGCACTTCCAGCCGGCGCGGCGCGCGGGCAAGGAGCGTGAGCGGCACGCTGCGGATCGTGCGCACGTTGTGCGTCACGTCTTCGCCGACCTCGCCGTCGCCGCGCGTCGCAGCACGCTCGAGCCGCCCGCCCTCGTAGAGCAGGCTCACCGCGAGGCCGTCGAACTTGGGCTCCGCGGCGTACTGCACGCGTTCCAGGCCGAGCTCGCGCCTCATGCGGTTGTCGAAGGCCACCGCGCCCGCATCGCTCGTGTCCGTCTCGGTTCGGATCGACAGCATGGGGATCTCGTGGCGCACCGGCTGCAGCTCCGGAAGCGGTGCGCCGCCGACCCTCGCAGTAGGAGAGTCTGCCGTCCTGAGCGCGGGATGCTCTTCTTCCAGGCGCTGAAGCTCCTGGAAGAGGCGGTCGTATTCCGCGTCCGATATTTGCGGCGCGTCCTCCACGTAATAGAGCCGGTTATGGCGCTCGATCGCTTCGCGGAGGGCGCGCGCTCTCTTCTCGGGACTCATGAAAAGAGGCGCAGCGCGAGCGGGCTGCCCGGCTCGATGCCGCGCGAACCGAGGGCCATCTTCACCGATTCGAGCTCCGCCTCGATCGCCGCGAGCGCGCGATCATCGAGGACGCGGCCCCGGTCGTCGACCAGCCGCCCGGTCGCGCCGGCGAGCTGTCGCCCTGCCCGTGCCATGGCCTCGAAGGCCCTCGCCGGCTCATGCGTGCGCGCCACATCCAGCGTGAGCGTCAGGCCGTCCTCGCGAAGCGTGGCGTGGAACGGCCGGCCGGCGAGCGCATCGGCATCGACCGCCACGCCGACGACGTGCAGCGCCACCTGGATATCGGCGTCGGCGCACGCGCGATCGAGCTCGCGCGCGCCCTCTAGTGCCGCGCGCATCTCGGGCGCCTCGACGTTGGCGCCGATACGGGTAGCCATGTTCTCCGCCTCGGCGCGAAACTCGATGAGCTCGCCATCCGGTACGACACCCGCGCGGCTCACCATCTGGAGCGACGCCCGCAGGGAGTGGTACGACCCGAGGTCGCCGGCCGCCAAGCGGCGCCAGCCGCTTCCGTCGGATCCCGCGATGAGGGCGCGGCGGCCAAAGCGCGCTTCGAGCGGGCGCCAGGCTTCCAGCACCGCCGCCCCCGGCATGCCTGAAGCGGTGCGCAGCACCACAACGTAGTCGACCCGATCATCCGGCAGCGCATGTTCAACGCCGCCAGTGGCATGGGCAGGTACGGAGGGCATGGGCTCGGGAACCTCGATCGCGGCCTTCGCGTCGAGCAGCACGTCGGCATGGCCGGAGGCGAACGCGCGTTGCGCAGCGCGACCTGCCTTGCGTTCCTGCACGCGATTGAAGACGAGAACCGCCGCGACGACCAGGCCGCCGATCGCGAGGAGGCCGAGCTGCAGGTCGGTCATGTCCGGCCGGGACGGAAGGCGGGCCCCGCCCTCAGGCGGCGAGCTCCTCCCGGATGCGCAGCGCCTCCTCGATGTCGACCGCCACCACTCGCGAGACGCCGGATTCGGGCATGGTGACGCCGATCAGCTGCTCGGCCATCTCCATCGAGATCTTGTTGTGGCTGATGAAGAGGAACTGGGTCTGAGCGGACATGCGCTTCACGAGGTCGCAGAAGCGCTGCGTGTTCGAGTCGTCGAGCGGCGCATCGACCTCGTCGAGCAGGCAGAAGGGCGCAGGATTGAGCTGGAACATCGAGAAGACGAGCGAGATCGCGGTGAGCGCCTTCTCGCCGCCTGAAAGGAGGTGAATGCTGCTGTTTCGCTTGCCCGGCGGGTGCGCCATTACCTGGACGCCCGCGTCGAGGATTTCCTCGCCGGTCATGACGAGCTTCGCCTCGCCGCCGCCGAAGAGCGCCGGGAAAAGCGAGCCGAAGTGCCGGTTGACGCTATCGAAGGTCTCCCGCAGGAGCTCGCGCGTTTCCTTGTCGATCTTGCGGATCGCGTCCTCGAGCGTGCGCACCGCTTCCTCGAGGTCGGTCGCCTGCGAGTCGAGGTAGCCCTTGCGCTCGCGGCTCGTGGCGAGCTCCTCGAGCGCTGCGAGGTTTACCGCGCCAAGCTCGCTGATCGACTGCGTGAGCCGTGTGATTTCGCCCTGGAGGGTCGAGGGCCGGGGCGCCCCCTCGGCCGCTCCTGTGAGCAGCGCCTCGTCGGCCTTCGCTTCGCGCAGCTGGGCCGCGAACTGTTCGGCGTTGAGCTGCGCTGCCTGCTCCTTCAGCTTGAGCTCGCCCAGGCGCTCGCGAAGCGGCGCCACGCGGGCGTCGCTTTGCAGGCGCTTCTCCTCGAGCTCGCGGAGCGCCGTAGCCGCGGCTTCCACAGCATCGCGCGCCTCGGCGAGCAGCTTCTCGTTCCGGATGCGCACTTCCACCGCGGCTTCCAGTGCCCGCCTGACCTCCGGGATCGGATCGGCTGCGAGCTCCTCGGTGAGCTTGGCGATCTCGGCGTCCGCCCGCTCGATCTGCTGGTCGATCATCTTCACCGAGCTGTCGATCTCGGTGATCTTCGAGGTGCATTCCCGCTCGCCGAACACCGCATCCTGCGCTTCTCGCTCGGCCTGCTGGACGGCGCGGCGCTGGGCGGCGAGCGCCGTCTCCGCGCCGATGTGCGCCCCGCGTGCTTTCTCGAGCGCGGCCCTGGCCGAGGCGATCTCGCCTTCCATCGTGCGCAGCCGCTCGCGCGCCTCCGCAAGGGAGCGCTCCCCCGCGGCGCGCTCGCGTGCGACTTCGGAGAGATCCGCCTCGATCTGCCCGTGAAGCTCGCGATAACGCTCCTGCGCCTGCTCGTGCTTTACCTGCTCGATTTGCGCCTCGTGCCTTGCCTTTTGGCGCTCGGCGACCTGCGCCCGCGCGTCTTCGAGCGCGGCTGTGCGCTCGGCGACTGCCGCCTCTATGGCCTGGAGCGCGAGCTTTGCCTGGTCGAGCGCCGACTGAAGCTCGCCACAGCGCCGCTCGAGGGTCTCGATTTCGGCCTGGCGGGAGAGCACGCCGGCATCCCCGGCATCCGGGGCGTGGAAGCTGACCGTGCAGTGGGTGAACTGGTCTCCTGCGCGGTTGACGAGCACAGCGCCGGCAGGCAACGCCGCCCGTGTGGCGGGGTCGGGCGTGCCTTCAGTCGCGTAGACGGCATGGAGCCAGTCGGCAAGCGCGCCGGCGAGCGCCGGTTCCATGGCCTTGACCTTGGCGAGCAACGGAGAAAAGCGCCCGCCGGGCTCGGCCGCAGCGCGGCTCTCGCCCGCGAAGATGCTGGCTTTCGCGGCCGGATGGTCAGTAAGCAGGGCAGCGAGGCGCCCGCCGTCGCTGACCTCCACGGCGTGCAGGCGCTCGCGAAGGACCGACTCGACGGCCGCTTCCCAGCCCTGCTCGATCTTCAGCTTCTGCCAGAACCTCGGGAGGCTTCCGAGCCCGTGACGGCCCTGCCACTCGCGGAGCTTCGCGTCGTTCCCGGCCGACTCCTGGATCTGGCGCAGCGTGGCCAGTTGCGCCCGAGCGCCGGCGTGCTCGCGCTCGGCGCCGGCAAGCGCCTCGGCGGCCTGCGCTCGACGATCCTCGAGTGAAGCGCATTCCGCCTGGCAGGCTTCCACTGCTTCCAGGCTCGAGGAAAGCGCTGCATCGAGGCCGGCCAGCCGCTCGGCCAGCGCCCGCGTCGCCGCGGCATCGGGCGCCTCCAGCGTCTGGAGCTCGCTTTGCAGGCGTTCCGCGCGCTGCTCGAGCCCCTGGAATCCTCGCTCAAGGTGCGCGAGATTCGCCTGCTCGAGCTGCAGGCGGCTTTCGGCCTGGATGAGCGCCGCCCGCGCCTCGTTCAGCCGCTCCTGCGCGGTGCGAAAAGCGGCCTCAGACTCCGGCAGAAGCGCGTTTTGCTTGTCGAGCGCTTCGCGGGTCTGGGCGACCTTTTGCTTGGCGCTCCCCGAGCGCGAAGCCCACATGTGCAAGGCCTGCGTGAGCTGCGCGCGCTGCTCGCGCCAGCTGGCGAGCTGCGCTCGGCGCTCGGTGTGCTGGCTCTCGAGGCGGCTCCTCGTCTCTTCCGCGTGGCGCAGCTCCGACTCGTGGCGCGCCACCTCGGCGTTGGCGCCATAAAGGGCTGCCTGCGCGGCATTGAGGCTGTCGCCGGCGCCGTAGTGCGCGGCGCGCGCGGTCTCCACGCGGGATTCGATGCCTCGCAGCTCGGCCGTCTCCGCCTCGAGCTCGTTGGTCGATTTCGCGATCTCGGCGGCATGGCGCTCGCCCTCGGCCGCGGCGTCCCGGCGGCGCAGGAACCAAAGAAGGTGCTGCTTGAGCTGCAGGTCGGAGTGGTACTCCTTGTAGCGCGAGGCGATTTCCGCCTGTCCCTCGAGTTTCTCGAGCTGCGCGCCGAGCTCCATGCGGATGTCGGTGATCCTCGCGAGGTTCTCGCGAGTGTCGGCGAGGCGGTTCTCGGTTTCCCGCCGCCGCTCCTTGTATTTGGAGACCCCCGCCGCCTCTTCGAGGAAAACCCGCAGCTCCTCGGGCTTCGCCTCGATGACCCGGGAGATCATCCCTTGCTCGATGATGGCGTAGGCCCGCGGCCCGAGCCCGGTGCCGAGGAAGATGTCCTGCACGTCGCGTCGCCGGACGTGCGTCCCGTTGATGTAGTAGGAAGACTCGCCGTCGCGCTGAAGCACGCGCTTCACCGAGATCTCGGCGTACTGAGACCATTGGCCGCCGGCGCGGCCGAGCGAATTGTCGAACACGAGCTCGACCGAGGCGCGGGCGAGCGGCTGGCGATTCCCGGAGCCGTTGAAGATCACGTCCTGCATCGAATCGCCGCGCAGCGCCGAGGCGCGCGACTCGCCCAGC
>JAFAGU010000197.1 GCA_019237595.1 Betaproteobacteria bacterium
GGGAGCAGGGCGAGCAGGAGGCGGAGGAGGCGGCGGAGGCTTCGGCGAGTGCGGAAAGAACCCGGCTGCACCGACGTTTCCGCCAGATCCGCCTGCGCAAACCAGAGCCACGGCAGCCATGATGACGATCGATCGCGCGGACCTCCGGTGCATAGAGGCATGATACCAGCACGGCAAGCCGCGCTCGGGCACGCGCCAGACGAAGGTCTTGTTGGCGGCGCTCGATCGCTCCGAAAAAGCAAAAGCGCGTGGGCTCTACCCGTGGAGTTTGTAGAGAAGCTTGGTCAGCACCGCCTCCGTTGCTGCCAATCGAGATACATACCAAGCCAAAATCAAGAGCGCGGCGACCTGGCAAGCCGTTGCAATGAGGAAATAGAAATCGCTGGAATACGGGTGGCCGCATAGCGTTGCCGCGGCGATCAGAAGCGCTCCAGCGATCGCCGATGCCACAGCCCCGCTCCGAAAACCAGATTCCCAGCTAACTGCGATCACGGGGCCGATGTAGAGCGGCCAGAAGCTCACTTGGTCGATCTGCGCGTCGAAAGCAGCGATCACTGCCATTGCAATGACCACCAAACCGAGCGTCTTCATTGACAATCGATTTCGCATACGCACTCCTCCCATCGAATGCCAATGTAAGGACGAAGACTTGCTACCAACTGGCGTGAGCCTGTCGCTCAGTAGTCCTTTCCGACCGCCCAGGCAATCGACGCACGCTGCGAATCGGTCGCGTCCCACTCTTCGCCGCAATGAATGCAGTACAGCCGAGTAGGAGCGCCGTTGGCGAGGTGCTTCCGAAGGATGTCCCGATCGTATCCGTCTTGGGGCGGCGTCTGGACGATAGGGTTGCGTTGAGGTCGAGGGTCCGCTCCTGGCCGAAAGCGGACCTCCTCTTAATGCTCAAAAGTTATCAGGCGCGCTCCGAACGCAGGAAGGTCCCGCCCGAATAACGATGGCTTGCTAACGCGACGCGGAGGTCAGCGCGTTGTCGAGAAACAGCGCCCCTTGCGTGGCGACGGCCTCTCCGGTTGAGAGTCCTTCGACAATCTGCGTGTATCCATTTTGCTGGAGACCGGTTTTCACCGTGCGCCGACTGAGCCGCGTGCCACCTTTTGCGACCCAAACGGTCATTGTCCCATCGCTCTCCCGGACAATTCCTGCATACGGGACGCCGGGTGAGCGCAGGGCTTTCCCAGCTCTTATGGCAAACGTCGCGAGCATGCCAGGGCGCAATTGCTGCCTCGGATCGCGCACCACGGAGCGCACAAGCACTTTGTGCGTGTTTGGATCGACCGCGGCGCCGATGTTGACTACGACGCCAACATACTTGGCCCCTGGATACGCTTGAACTGCCACTTCGAGCTGCTGGCCCAGGCGCAACAATGGAACGTCGTACTCGTTGACATTCGCAAGAAGCCATTTCGTGGATACGTCTGCAACCGCATACGGGGCAGGAGCATTGCCGGGTTGAACGAGTAATCCTGGCGCCGCGCTCCTCGCCGTCACTACGCCGGCAATCGGGCTGACCACACGAAGGATCGAATCAATTCTTCGCTCTTCAAGAATGCCTTTAACGTCGGCGTTCGTTTTCCCGAAGATCCGAACCGCGTCTTGCGCCGCCTTGAAAGCGCCCTCGGCGGCCTGCTGATCGGAAAGCGCCTGATCCAGATCCTTTTGCGCGACGCCCTGGACTTCGTAGAGCTCTTTGGCGCGCTCCAGGGCCCGCGCCGTGGTCCTGAGAGTACCCGCCGCGGAGAGCAGCGTGGACTCTGCCTGCAGGAGGTCCGAACTATCGATCGTGTATAGGACTTCGCTGCTCTTTGCTGCATCTCCGGCCTTCTTGTACAGCTCGATGATCTTCCCGGGGAAAGGGGCGAAGACCTGTACGGAGAGCTCCTGGTTGAAGTCGATCGTGCCTACGGCTTCGCGCTGCACGGTGAATTCCCGCTCCTCCACCGGCCTCACGGCGAAGCCGGAGTATTCCGAAGCGGATAGCTCGATGCTTTCCGGACCCAGAACGGCGGGCTTTCCACGCCCGGTCCCTGATAGCGCGGGCGTTGCTCGCCCCGTGGTCGCTGGATCGTCACCGCTGTCGGGGCGACTGCTACGTTCCCAGGCGAAATAGACCGCAAACGCTGCCACGAACAGCAGGCCGCCTGCTACGGCGCCCGCGATGGCCGATTTCCTGTCAATTGGCATATCGATGTCTTCGCGTGCCGTCGCTACGCATTGCGCACGCCTGCGATTTCGACTCACTTTAGCCAACCGCGCTTGCCAGTTGCTGACCCACGCTCTTCACGAAGCGTCAGGCTTCTACCATCGCGATAGTCCCGGCTGGAGGAAAGCTTGAGTAGAAGGGGTAAGAACGACGACATTGGCTGAACATGTACTGGCACGATGCTTACGCTTTGCTTTCAAGGCGCCGTCCACACGACGGTGGCTAGATTTCTGAGGTCCGTCTCACTGAAAGGGGACGGTAGTTTTTCACCAACGGTCGGTGGCGGCCGCGCCGTCAAATCCTGTCAGTTCGGCGAAGAAGGTCTCAACAAGCAATTCGTCCACAAAGTCCCCAAGGGGCAGAATCACCCATCGGGTGATAGGGGGGTGGGATGCCGCAGTTCCTCCGAGCTGCTCCAGCGCTGGCGCGGAACGCGTGGAATCGATTCGTCCAGATGCTCTTTACGCTGGACCGGCGCACCACGCTGCTGGTCTGCTCAGCCCTCTTGATCGCGCTTGCCGTCGTCGACTACGTCACGCCCCCTCAGCTCAACCTCACATTTGCTTACGTACTGATCATCCTGCTTGCCACGTGGAACGTGGGCGCCCTGGCCGGAGCCGTCTATGCAGTCCTCGCATCGGCGACACAGGTCGTCATGCTCATGGACCTGCGTACCGCGGCCGTACCGCTCTTTTCGCTTTACTGGAACGTCATCCTTGGCAACCGGATCTTCACCTTCTTCGTCGCCGTGGCCCTTACGGCGCCGCTTCGCAGGCTTTACGACCGCGAGCACCAGCGCGCGCGCATAGATTCGCTTACCGGGGCGGTGAATCGCCAGCACTTCCTGGAGTTGCTGGCGCTGGAGATCGCGCGGAGCCGGCGCTCAGGCGAGCCATTCTCGCTTGCTTACCTCGACTGCGACAATCTGAAGGCCATCAATGACCGGCGCGGCCACCGGGAGGGCGACACGCTGCTCAAAACGCTGGTCGATGAAGTGCGGCGTACCGTGCGCATGACCGACGTAGTTGCCCGTCTCGGTGGCGACGAGTTCGCGGTGCTCTTTCCGCAGACCGAGGGTTCGCGAGTCGTACAGGCGCTCGAGCGCATGCGTGCGGACTTGCATCGGATTTTCGACGCGCACGGCTGGCGCTCTTCACTGAGCATCGGCGCGGCAACCTTTCGCGCTCCAGCGCACTCGCCGGAGGAAATCATCGCGGCCTGCGACGCGCTGATGCTGCGCGCCAAGGCAGAAGGCAAGGATCGGCTTGTCTATGAGTTGCCCCCGGAATAGCGCGTGAGCCGTGCTCCGGGTGCAGGGCGTATCCTTAGCGCTGGCAGGAGCAAAAAGACGCTCGATTTCCCGGATAAGGAAGGCACGTGGTTTCCCAG
>JAFAGU010000202.1 GCA_019237595.1 Betaproteobacteria bacterium
CCGGCCTCGGCCTGCACATCAGCCGCAGGATCGTCGAGCACTTCGGCGGCCGGATCTGGGTCGCCGCTCGCGAAGGCCAGGGCAGCTGCTTCGCCTTTACGCTGCCGCTGGCAGGCCGCGACGTGCTCGAGCGCGCCGCCTGATGGAAAACCCCGGCGATCAGGACGCCGCGGCGACCGCCTACGTCGTCGAGGACGACGAATCGATCCGGACCCTCTGGCGCTGGCTCATGGAGTCGAACGGCATCGCCGTGCGCACGTTTCCCACTGCGCCGGCGTTCATCGAGAGCTATGTGCCGGGCGAGCCGGGCTGCCTGGTCCTCGACCTGCGGCTTCCCGGCATGAGCGGCCTCGAGCTGCAGGCGCATCTGCGCTCGCGCGGCATCGAGCTGCCGATTGTCTTCGTCACCGCGCACGGCGACGTGCGCACCGCAGTGAAGGCGATCCAGGACGGCGCGGTCGACTTCATCGAGAAGCCTTTCGGCTATCGGGAGGCGGTCGCGGTGGTGCGCAAGGCTTTCGAGCGCGATGCGGACAACCGCCGCACCAAGGCACGGGTCGAGGAGGTCGCGCGCCGCCTCGAGACGCTCACCGATCGCGAGCACGCGGTGCTGCGCTGCGTCATCGCGGGCAAGCTGAACAAGGTCATCGCCGATGAGCTGGGCATCAGCGTCAAGACCGTCGAGGCGCATCGGGCCAAGATCATGGAAAAGATGGAAGTGGACTCGGTCGCGGAGCTGGTGCAGCAAACCTTAGGGTTTTCCCTAATGGAGTCCCCCACCCCCCGGGCATAGCATCCTCGCGCAGCCCGCATGGCGCGCCGCGAAGGCGCGCTGGCGAACGACAAAAGAAGAGGAGGAATCATGGCGGCAAACGCACCAGCGGCGACTACGCACACCTTCAGCGGGGAAGAGAAGCAGGTCATCTTTGCTTCATCCCTCGGCACCGTATTCGAGTGGTACGACTTCTACCTGTACGCGGTGCTCGCGCCGTTCTTCGCCGCGCTGTTCTTCCCGCCCGGAAACCAGACGGCGGCGCTGCTGTCTGCCTTCGCCGCGTATGCCGCCGGCTTCCTCGTGCGTCCCTTTGGCGCCTTGGTATTCGGGCGGGTCGGGGACCTCGTCGGCCGCAAGTACACCTTCCTGGTCACGATCACGTTCATGGGCGCGTCCACCTTCCTGGTCGGCCTGCTGCCCACGTTCTCGAGCGTCGGCTGGCTGGCGCCGATCCTCATGGTGACGCTGCGGCTCGTCCAAGGCCTCGCTCTCGGCGGCGAGTACGGCGGAGCAGCAACGTACGTGGCCGAGCATGCGCCGCACGACCGGCGCGGCTACGACACGAGCTGGATCCAGACCACCGCGACGCTCGGCCTCTTCCTCGCGCTGGCGGTGATCTACCTCTGCCGCAGCAACATGGATGCGAAGGAATTCTCCGAGTGGGGCTGGCGCATCCCGTTCTGGCTTTCCCTCATCCTGCTGATCTTCTCGATCTACATCCGGCTCAAGCTCAATGAATCGCCGGTGTTCAAGCGGATGAAGGAGGAGGGCAAGGGCTCCAAGGCGCCCCTCACCGACAGCTTCACGAAATACCCCAACAACAAGTACGTGCTCCTCGCGCTGCTGGGCGCCACGGCGGGCCAGGGCGTCGTGTGGTACACGGGCCAGTTCTATGCCCTGTTCTTCCTCACGATCACCCTGAAGCTCGACTACGTGTCGGCTTACACGCTCATCGGGCTCTCGCTGCTGATCGGCACGCCGTTCTTCATCGTCTTCGGATGGCTCTCCGACCGGATCGGCCGGCTGAAGATCATCATGGCCGGATGCCTCATCGCCGCGGTGACCTACTTCCCGCTCTTCGCGGCCCTGACCCACTACGTCAACCCTTCGCTCGAGCAGTTCTCCCAGAAGACGTCGATCTCGGTCGCCGCCAACGAGGCGGATTGCAAGTTCCACCTCTTCGTCGGCCCGTGGAGCAAGTTCTCCGATTGCGACCGCGTGAAGGACTACCTCACGAAGCAGGGGCTGTCGTTCAAGTCCGTCGATGGCCCGGCCGGCCAGGTGACCACCATGATCGGCAGCGAAAAAGTCGAGGGCTGGGACCAGAAGAAGCTCGCCGACGTGCTCAAGGCGGCGGGCGCGCCCCCGAGCGCGGACAAGACGAAGGTGAACTGGGTCATGACCGAGGTGATCCTCGTCGTCATGGTGATCTACGTCACCATGGTGTACGGGCCCATCGCCGCATTCCTCGTGGAGCTCTTCCCGACGGAGATTCGCTACACATCCATGTCCCTGCCGTATCACATCGGCAACGGCTGGTTCGGCGGCATGCTGCCGCTCACCGCGACGGCGCTCGTCGCGGCGACGGGCGACATCTACTACGGCCTCTGGTATCCGATCGTCGTCGCCGTCATGTCGCTCGTGATCGGCACGCTGTTCCTGCGCGAGACCAAGGACCGCGACATCCGCACGTACCAGCACGCGGGCTAGCGCGAGATGAGCCGAAGGAAGCCCGCCGCGAGGCGGGCTTTTTTTTGCCATGGGCGCTAGAATTCCGGCCTCGCGGAGAGATGGCCGAGCGGCTTAAGGCGCACGCTTGGAAAGCGTGTAAGCGTTAATAGCGCTTCGAGGGTTCGAATCCCTCTCTCTCCGCCAGTGCTACTCCTGCGCGCCCAGCTTTCCCTCCTTGATCATCCACGAGAGCGCGCCGAAGACGACGCCGATCGTGCCCAGGAACGTCCAGAAGAGCGCATAGCCGATCGAATCGTCGCGCAGCGACGCGTCGGCTGCGTCCGGAAGGCTGAAGAAGCCGACGGCTGCGACGCCGAAGCACACGAGGGCGAATGCGGCGCACATCCAGACGGACGCGGCGGCGGTGATGCGCATCGGCAGTATTATAGGCAGCCCTTTCTTCGCGCCGGGTTCGCTTGATCCTCGCGCTCCTTTCCGACATCCACGCCAATCTGGAAGCGCTCGATGCGTGCCTCGCGCACGCTTCGCGCCACGGGGCCTTGCGATTTGCATTCCTCGGCGACCTCGTCGGCTATGGCGCCGACGCCGCGCCGGTGGTCGAGCGTGTGATGGAGCATGTCTCCCGCGGGGCGATTGCCGTCCGCGGCAACCACGACGACGCCATTGCCCGATCCCCTCGCTACATGAACGAGGCCGCGCTGCAGGCCATCGAGCGTGCGCGCGACTCGTTGACTGCCCCGCAGAAGGCCTTCCTCGCGGGCCTTCCACTCTCCCTGAGGGAAGGCGCGATGTGCTTCGTCCATGCCTCCGCGGCGGCGCCGGAGCGCTGGGAATATGTCGATGCGGAGTCGGCCGCGCTTCGAAGCATCGGGGCTGCGGGCACCACGTACACGTTTTCCGGCCACGTCCACGAGCAATGGCTCTTCACGGATCTCGGCGAGCGCCGCGCGGCGAAGCACAAGCCGGCGCCCGGCACCTCGATTCCTCTCGGCAGGCACCGCCGATGGCTCGCGCTCGTCGGCTCGGTCGGACAGCCGCGCGACGGCCTTCCCAGCGCTGCCTACGCGCTCTTCGATACAGAGGTGCCCGCGCTCGCCTTCCACCGCGTGGCCTACGACCACCTCGCCGCGGCGAGGAAGATCCGGGCGGCCGGCCTCCCGGAGGCGCTTGCCTATCGCGTGGAGCGCGGCGTATGAGCGCTGCCGAATTGCCGGGCGCATCTCCGGAGCTCGACGGATTCGTGCTAGGAGAGCGAATCCATGCCGGCCCGGCGAGCGACATGTTCCGCGTCCGTCGTCGCGCCGCAGGCGATGTGCCGCTGCTGATGAAACGGCCCCGCACCACGGTGGGGGCGGGTGCCGCCGCGCTGATTGGATTCGAGACCGAGGCGATGGTGCTGCCCTTCCTTGGCGGGCCGCACGTGCCGACGCTCGTGGCCTCGGGCCCGCTCGATCGCGCGCCGTACCTCGTATTCGAGGAGGTTGAGGGCAGCAGCCTGGCAAGACTCGCGGAGGAAGCGCCGCTGGAGGCGTCGCGCGTAGCCGAGCTCGGGGCTGCGATCGCGGATGCACTTCACGACATCCATGGCCAGGAAGCCATCCACCTCGATCTCAAGCCGCAGAATGTGCTGATCCGTCCTTCCGGCGCCGCCGTGTTGATCGATTTCGGCATGGCGCACCATGCGCGTTGTCCGGATCTCCTCGCCGAAGAGAAGCGCTTTGCAGCCGGATCGACGCCCTACGTCTCGCCGGAACAGGTCCTCGGCCGCAGGACCGACCCGCGGAGCGATCTTTTTGCTCTCGGCGTCATCCTCTACGAAATGGCGACGGGCAAGCTGCCCTTCGGCGTTCCGCAGACCGTTGCCGGGCTGCGCGACCGCCTCTGGCTCGAGCCCGTTCCGCCTCGTGCTCTGAAGCCGGACCTTCCTCCGTGGCTGCAGGAGGTGATCCTGCGCTGCCTGGAAGTCGACTCCGCGAAGCGCTACCAGTCGGCCGCTCACGTTGCGTTCGACCTTCGCCATCCGGACCAGGTGCCTGTCACCCAGCGCGCGGCACGCAGCAGGCGCGCCGGAGTCCTTGCGCAGGCCAGGCGCTGGTGGGCGTCCCGGCCGGCGCCCTTGCGCGAGCCTGCGGACGAGCGAGCGGCCGAGGCTCCGGTGGTGCTCGTGGCCGTCGACACGATGCATCCCGACGATCCCCGCCATCCAGCGATCCGGGACGCCGTCGCGAGGATCCTCTCCCTCAGCGCGGATTTTCGCTTGATCCTGGTGTCGGTCGTCCACGGAGAGCCCGTCGGGGGAGCGGGCACCGAGGCCGGCATCCACCTGGAACACACGATCCGGCTGAGACACTGGGTCGAGCCGCTGCGGCTGGGCAGCGAACGCCGGATGTCCACGCACGTGATCGAGTCGCTCAACCCGGCCGCGGCGCTGCTCGACTTTGCCAGGCACAACAATGTGGATCTCATCGTGATCGGCGCGCCGCACGCCGACCTGCAGGCTCTGGCATGGTGGCGCTCGGTCGCCTCCGCAGTCACGGCAAACGCACACTGCAGCGTTCATGTAGTGCGTACGCCGCGCGGATAGGGATGCACAAAGAAAAACGCCCGGCGGTTTCGTCGGGCGTTGAAGCCATCGCGCAGACTGACGCGATGGAGGAGGATTCAGATGACTGCAGCGTAGCGTTGGATGGCTGACTCCTCCCTTTCTGAAACCTTACGCCGCTGGATGTTTCGCTGCGGCATAATGCGAGACGGCGGGCCTCCCCGCATCGCAGTCTGGTGAACCTGGTCAGGTCCGGAAGGAAGCAGCCACAGCCGGCCTCTGCGAGTGCCGGGGGTCAGGCTCGCCACCCATCTCATTGAACGCATGAGCTATCAGGTACTTGCGCGCAAATGGCGGCCGAAGGATTTCGGCAGCCTCGTCGGTCAGGAGCACGTCGTGCGGGCGCTGCGCCATGCGCTCGACGAAAAGCGCCTCCACCACGCCTACCTCTTCACCGGCACGCGAGGCGTCGGAAAGACGACGCTCGCGCGCATCCTGGCGAAGTGCCTGAACTGCGAGAAGGGCATTTCGTCCCAGCCTTGCGGCAAGTGCAGCGCGTGCGTGGAGATCGATGGGGGGCGCTTCGTCGATCTTCTAGAGGTCGACGCGGCGACGAACACCAAAGTGGACGAGATGCGCCAGCTCCTTGAAACGGCGCAGTACGCGCCCTCGAGGGGGCGCTTCAAGGTCTACGTCATCGACGAAGTCCACATGCTCTCCACCTCCGCGTTCAACGCGATGCTGAAGACGCTCGAGGAGCCGCCGGAGCATCTGAAATTCATCCTCGCGACCACGGATCCGCAGAAGATCCCGGTCACCGTGCTGAGCAGGTGCCTGCAGTTCAACCTGAAGCAAATGCCGCAGGCGGCGATGGTGGCCCACCTGGCGCGGATCCTCGATGCGGAGGGCATCAAGCACGACGCAGAAGCGCTCGCGCTCGTCGCGCGCGGGGCCTCGGGCAGCATGCGCGACGCGCTTTCGCTCCTCGACCAGGCGATTGCCCACGGCGGCGGCGCCGTTTACGCCCCCGGCGTTGCCGAGATGCTGGGCGCGATCGACCAGGAGTACCTCTTGCGTCTCGTCGAGGCGCTGGCGAATGGCCAGGCGAGCGCGGCTCTCGCCGTGGCGACCGAGATGCGCGAGCGCAGCCTCTCCTTCGACTTCGCGCTCGTCGAGCTCGCGGGGCTTTTCCTTCGCATTGCGCTCGTGCAGGCGGTGCCCGAGGCGGTCGGCGACGATGTGCCCGCGCGAGCTCGCGTCGAGGCGCTGGCGACGGAATTCACGCCGGAATCCGTGCAGCTCTGCTACCAGATCGCCGTGCAGGGCAGGCAGGACCTTCCGCTCGCGCCCGACGAGTATTCGGGCTTCGTCATGACGATCCTCCGCATGCATGCCTTCCGACCGGAAGGCTCGGCGGAGCCGGCCGCGCCGCCGTCGAAGCCGACGAGCGCGCCGCCGAAGAGCCGTGCAAACAGTTCCGCGCCCGGAGCGCTTCCAGCGGCGACAGCCTCCCGCGAATGGCCGGAAATCGTCGAGCAGCTTCAGGTGACCGGCGCCGCGCGGGAACTGGCGCGCAATGCCGAGCTGCGCTCGCGCGAGGGCCAGATCTTCGATCTCGTCGTGCCGCGGGCGAAGGCCTATCTCGCCGAGCGGGCTTACCAGGAAAAGCTGAAGGCGGCGCTCGAACAGCTGGTCGGAGCGCCGGTCACCGTGAAGGTGACCGTCGGCGAAGTGACGGGCGCGAGCGCGGCGGCCATGGAAGCAGACGAGCGCGATGCCCGCCAGACCGCGGCGGCGCGAGCCGTGCGCTCCGATGGCTTCGTCCAGGACCTCGTCAATCTCTTCGACGGCAAGATCGTCGAGTCCACCATCCGACAAACCGAGAAGTAGGGGCCAGAGACCATGAAGGGCAACATCGGCCAGTTGATGAAGCAGGCGCAGCAGATGCAGGAGAACATGCGGCGCATGCAGGAGAGCCTCGCGACGCAGGAGGTCGAGGGCCAGTCGGGCGCCGGTCTCGTGAAGGTGGCGATGACCTGCAAGTACGAGGTGAAGCGCGTCCACATCGATCCATCGCTCGTCGGGGACGACCGCGAGATGCTCGAGGACCTCGTCGCCGCCGCGTTCAACGATGCGGCGCGCCGCGTCGAAGCGGCGATCCAGGAGAAGATGAGCGGCATGACGGCGGGGCTCGGGCTTCCGCCCGGATTCAAGCTGCCCTTCTGATTTGAAGAGCAAAGGCTCCGTACCCACCTCACGCGGCCTGGAGCGGCTGGTCGAGGCGCTCCGCGTGCTCCCCGGAGTGGGTCCGAGGTCGGCGCAGCGGATGGCCTACCAGCTCCTGCAGCACGACAGGCAAGGTGCCGAGGAGCTCGCCGCCGCGCTTGCCGCGGCGCTCCAGACGGTGCGGCGCTGCGCCCGGTGCAACAATTTCTCCGAGGAGGAGCTTTGCTCGCTTTGCGCCTCGCCTCGGCGCGATGCGTCGCTCCTGTGCGTGGTGGAGACGCCCGCGGACCTGGCGACGGTGGAGCATACGCTCAGCTATTCGGGAATGTACTTCGTCCTCATGGGGCGGCTTTCGCCGCTCGACGGCGTCGGTCCCCGGGAAATCGGGCTCGACCGGCTGCTCGAGCGCGCCGGCGGCGGGGAGGTCGAGGAAGTCATCCTCGCAACGAACTTCACGAACGAGGGCGAGGCGACCGCGCACTACATCGCCGAGATGCTGCGGGCGCGCGGGCTCAAGGTGACC
>JAFAGU010000034.1 GCA_019237595.1 Betaproteobacteria bacterium
TAATGAATGTCCCAGATACCGAGCAGGACTTCGCCCCACGCGCTGCTGCGCAGGCCGACGCCGCTGTTACGGGTGGCCCAGCCGTTGAAGCTGGACGCTGCCGCGTTCGTGCTTAGCGCGGGCGCTGCGAAAGCATTCGGACGCGTATCGGCGTTTCCGAACACCGCAGACTCCACCTGACCGAACGCCTGCATGCCGCTGCCGAGGTCTTCGACCACGGTAAAGCGGATGTTCGAGCCGTTGCCATCCTGGATACGATCGCGACGCTTGACGTCCGCGCCCGCCGCAGCGGTGTTCGCGTTGGTCGGACCCGACGCACCCGCGCTCTCGTACCACAGGTTCAGGGCGCCGGAGATCGTCACCGACGTCTGCGCGAACGCAGCCGGTGCGACGAGGGCGCCTGCTACTGCTGCAGCAAGAAGTTTCTTTTGCATAAATCCCCTCTGTTGTCGTTTTGGCGACGCTTGCGCGCCACCCCCAAACCCCAAGATTCCTTCGGGTTTGCGCAATTTTCCGCAGGGGTGTCGGTTCGAGGCAACGAAAACCGGCGAAAAGCGGCGCTTTTTGGCGCGCTTGTTGCACTCTCACAACAAATCTGCGCTCTTAAGCGCAGCTCGTTGTTTTAGCTGAACAATTCCGAGAACGCCTGCCCGGGATCAGCGGCTCGCATGAAGGCCTCGCCTACGAGAAAAGCGTGTACCCCCTTCGAGCGCAGGAAAGCAACGTCGGAGCGGGTGGCAATGCCACTTTCTGCGATGACGATCCGCCCGTCTTTAACCCTCGGGGCCAGGGCCACCGTAGTGTCCAGGCGCGTGTCGAAAGTACGCAGGTTTCGATTGTTGACGCCGATCAACGGGGTGTTGAGCGCGAGAGCGGCATCGAGCTCGCTGGCCTCATGGACCTCGACAAGGACCGCCATGCCGAGTGCGCGGGCATGCGCCTCCAGCTTCAACATCGAGTGCGGCTCGAGGCAAGCTGCAATGAGGAGGATGCAATCGGCGCCCATGGCACGCGCCTCGAGCACTTGGTAAGGATCGACGCAGAAGTCCTTCCTAAGGAGCGGCAGCTGCGCAGCGGCTCGCGCCTCGACAAGGTCTTGGGCCGAGCCGCGGAAGAATTCTTTGTCAGTGAGCACTGACATGCAGGCTGCGCCTGCGGACTCATAGGCCTTGGCGATCTGGCCTGCATCGAATTCCTTCCGCAACACGCCCTTCGACGGGCTCGCCCTTTTGGCTTCCGCGATCACCGCCGGCTTGCCGGCGGCGAGCTTGGCTCGCAGGGCACCGACGAAGTCGCGGGGAGGCGGGGCGGCTTCGGCGCGGCTTGCAAGCTCCCGCTCGCTCACTCGGCTGCGAGCCTCGGCGATCTCCTTCTCCTTGACCGCGAGGATGCGCTCGAGGATGTCGGCCATTCGTAGCTGCTCGCTAGAGGGCGCGCGAAAACGCCACGAACTCGTCGAGCTTCTTCCTCGCGGCTCCGCTTTCGACCGCCTTCAGCGCGCGATCGATGCCGGCCTTGAGCGTACTTGCGACGCCGGAGACGTAGATCGCCGCCCCGGCGTTGAGCACCGCGATGCTGCGGGCGGGGCCGGGCTGGTTGCCGAGGACAGCGAGGATCATTTCCTTCGATTCCTCCACCGTATGAACCTGGATCGCCCGGCGATCGTAGAGCTCGAGGCCGAAGTCGGAAGGGTGGATCCGATATTCGTTCACATCGCCCTTCGCGAGCTCGCCCACCAGCGTCTCGCCGGAGATCGAGATCTCGTCGATGCCGTCCAGGCCGTGGACCACCATCACGTGCTGCGAGCCCAGCCGCTGCAGCACCCGCACCTGGATCCCGACGAGGTCCGGATGGAAGACACCCATCACCTGGTTCTTCGCCCCGGCCGGATTCGTGAGCGGCCCAAGGATGTTGAAGAGCGTGCGCACGCCCAGCTCCTTGCGTACCGGCGCAGCATGCTTCATGGCCGAATGGTGCGCCGGCGCGAAAAGGAAGGCGAGGCCCGTCTTCTCGATCGCCTGCGCGCTTTGCGTTGGCGTCATGGTCGGCGCGATGCCGAGCGCCTCGATCACTTCGGCGCTTCCGGACGACGAAGACACGGAGCGCCCCATGTGCTTGGCGACCTTCGCGCCACACGCGGCAGCAACGAACGCCGCACACGTGGACACGTTGAACGTATGTGCGGAGTCCCCTCCGGTGCCGCAAGTGTCAACGAGGTGCCGGGCATCCTTGACCTCCACCGGCGTGGCGAGCTCGCGCATGACCTGCGCGGCGGCGGCGATCTCGCCGATCGTCTCCTTCTTCACGCGCAACCCCATGATGAAGCCGGCGATCTGCGCCGGCGTGAGCTCGCCGCGCATGATCTGGCGCATGATGTGGAGCATCTCGTCGTGGAAGACCTCGCGGTGCTCCACGGTGCGCTGGATCGCCTCCGCGATCGTGATCTGCTTCATGGTGCCCCCTTCGCTTTCATGCCCAGGTCGAGGAAATTCTGCAGCATCTTGTGGCCGTGCTCCGTGAGCAGCGCCTCCGGATGGAATTGAACTCCTTCCACCGGCAGGCTGCGATGGCGCAGCCCCATGATCTCGCCATCCTCCGATTCCGCAGTAATAGCGAGGCATGCGGGGAGCGATGCTCGTTCGACGACGAGGGAGTGATACCGCGTCGCGACAAAATCGGCCGGGAGCTCTTCGAACACCCCGCGCTGGTCGTGGCGAATGCGCGAAGTCTTGCCATGCATGACCTGCTTGGCGCGCACGACCTTCCCGCCAAACGCCTGCCCAATCGCCTGGTGGCCGAGGCACACGCCCAGGATCGGAAACGCGCCGCCGAGCCGACGGAGCACCTCGAGCGTAATGCCGGCGTCGTTGGGCGTGCACGGGCCCGGGGAAAGGACGATGTGCGTCGGCCGAAGCCGCGCGAGCTCGTCGACCGAGATCTCGTCGTTCCGGTACACGCCGACTTGCGTCCCCAGCTCGCCGAGATACTGCACGAGGTTGTAGGTGAAGGAGTCGTAGTTGTCGATCATGGCGATCATGCAGGCGCCCTCGCCGTAGAAGCATGTTCGGCCAAGGCGAGCTCCGCCGCCTTCAGCATCGCGCGCGCCTTGTGCTGTGTCTCGCGCCACTCCGAGAGCGGGTCCGAATCCGCGACCACGCCGGCCGCCGCCTGCACGTGAAGCCAGCCATCCTTGAGCACCGCGGTGCGGATCGCGATGGCCATGTCCATGTCGCCGTTGAAGCCCAGGTAGCCGACTGCGCCGCTGTAGATCCCGCGCTTCACGGGTTCCAGCTCGTCGATGATCTCCATCGCGCGCACCTT
>JAFAGU010000309.1 GCA_019237595.1 Betaproteobacteria bacterium
ACCGACTCGGCGCCGGCCTCGGCCTTGGCGGCCGCTTTCTGAAGGCGCCGCTGGTAGGCAGGGCTCACCCCCTGGTCGACCAAGCTGCGAGCCTCCAGGAGCGCCCTACGCGCGTCCGCGAGACTCATTGAGGGGTACGACCCCAGCTTGAGCCGCACGGGCTTGCGATGGAACGGGTAGCGGTACTGGAAGGTGCGAACGCCGGTTGCCGAAACCCGAACGCTCAGGCCGAAACCGTCGCTGACCTCGTAAGCCTTGCCGCGGGCTTTGAGTGTTCGGATCTCGAGGTCGGTGAGCGCCATCAGGCTTCGATTTGGTACACAGCGAGGTACACAAATTTCTTGGCTTGGCGTGCGCTACGCTGCAACGCCTTGATGAGAGACTAGGCGGGAAAAAACGCGGAATCAAGACCTTCGCAGAGAGCGTGCGACGCCGTGAAACGGGGTGAAACGACTTTTTTTCGGATGGGGTGCAGGTGGTCGCGAGTTCAAATCTCGCCGCCCCGACCAATTCCTCGGAAGCTAGCCGCCCCCCAACGGCGTTGCCTTGGCCGAGATGGGACCCTCTGCGAGCCGAAGGATCGTCTTCTCGAGCGTGCGCGGGTCCACGGTCTTGGTGAGGAAGAGCTCGCATCCCGCCGCCAGGCCACGCTCTTCGTCGTCGGAATTGCGGCCGGTGAGCGCGATGATGCGCACGTGGCCGAGCCCCGGCGTGTTCTTCATGTCCTTCGCGAGCTTCACGCCGTCGTAGTCCGGCAGGCCGATGTCGATCAACACGAGCTCCGGGCGATGGCGCTTTGCCAGCTCGAGGGCGGAAGCGCCGTTGATCGCGTACTCCGCCAGGTGACCGGAATCGCGGAGAAGATAGGTGAGCGTGCGCGCCGTATCGAGACTGTCGTCGACAACGAGGATGCGAAGACGCTCCATCTCAAGTCCTCCGTCGCTAGACCGTCATCCTGCCCGTAGGGAAATGACGTAGCCCGAGCAAAGCACGTGCCGGCTGGAAGCTGTAGCCGGTGCAAGGAGTGTGCGGTTGTCCGCGACGGCCGCGCGAGGCGGGCTACGCAGGCACAGGCGCTGCTTTTCCGCCGGCATGGGCCGTGAAGATCCCAGGCGCGAAGCGCTCCGCGAGGCTTGCATGCTGCTCGGCGGGGTGGAAGCGCTTGCTTACCGCCTCCGCACCTCGCGGGCGCGCGTGCGCGAATGGCTGGCCGGCGAGTCGCTGCTGCCGCTCGAGGCGTTCCTCGAGACGCTCGACCTCCTCGCCGACGCGACTTCGTTGTCCACGACGCCCCCGCCCCTCTCAGCGGATCATCCGGGTGGCGAGCACGACGCCGACGAGGATCGTGGCGATGCCCGCCGCGTGGTAGGCCTGGAACGCTTCCCCGAGGAAGGCTATCGCTAGCACCGTCCCGAAGGCCGGGAGCAGGTGCACGGTGAACCCGGCGGCGTTCGCCCCGACGACCGAGACGCCCTTGTTCCAGCAGGTGAAGGCGACGACCGAGGCGGCCGACCCCATGTAGGCGACTCCGAGCGCCTGCATGGGCGTGGGGAGATGCAGCGGATGGCCCGATGCCTCGAAAGCGACCACGGGCGCGAGGATGGCAAGCCCGATCAGCGACAGCACGAAGAGGAGCGTGAGGCCGTCGAGCCCCGGCGGCCTGCGCTTGAGGAGCACCGAGTAGAGGCCCCAGACCGGCATCGCGAGGAGGATCCAGCCGTCTCCGGGCCGCGCCTCGAGGCGAAGGAGGTTCGCCGGGCTGCCATGCGACACGATGACCAGGATCCCAACGAGCGAGACGAGCATTCCGGCGACCTGCCTGGGGCTCGCCCGATCGCCCTCGAGCGCCCACGAGCAGAGGATCATGAAGAGCGGCATCGACGAGTTGATGAGCACGCCGTTCACCGCGGTGGTCGTGCGCAGGCCGAGATAGATGAGGCTCTGGAAGAGGACCACGCCGGTCAGCGCGAGGAGGAACAGGCGCCCGGCGCCCTTGCGCACGGCCGACCAGCGGCCCCGGAGCCGCGGGAGCGCGAACGGCGCGAGCAGCGCGGCCGCGACGAGCCATCTTCCGAAGTTGAGGGTGAACGGGTCGTACGCGTCGCGCAAGGCGCGGCCGGTGATCCAGTTCCCCGACCACATGAGGCTCGCGGCCGCGAGCAGCAGGAAGGCGAGCGTCCTGGACTCGGTCATGAAGCGAGTGTAGCGGCCCGCCGCCGCGGCGAGCAGCGCAAAGCCCGTAGAATCCGCGCGTGCGGATTCTGGTTTCGAACGACGACGGCTATTTCGCGCCCGGCATTACGCTCCTCGCCGAGGCGCTGAAGGCGCTGGGCGAGGTGACGGTCGTCGCGCCCGAGCGCGACCGCTCCGGCGCCTCCAACTCGCTCACGCTCGACCGGCCGCTCTCCGTGCGTCGGGCGGCGAACGGATTCTTCTTCGTGAACGGAACGCCGACCGACTGCGTGCATCTCGCCGTGACCGGGCTCCTCGACTTCGTTCCCGACGTCGTGGTCTCGGGCGTCAACTTCGGCGCCAACATGGGCGACGACACCATCTACTCCGGCACGGTGGCGGCGGCGACGGAGGGCTTCCTCCTCGGCATTCCCTCCATCGCGGTTTCCCTCGCGAGCAAGGAGGGGCGCCACTTCGAGGCGGCTATCGGCATCGCGCTCCAGATGGTCGAGCGCCTGCGCCGCGCACCCTTCGGAGAGCCGGTGCTCCTCAACGTCAATGTTCCCGACCGCGCCTCGCGGGAGCTCAAGGGCACGGAGGTCACGCGCCTGGGCCGTCGGCACAAGGCGGAGCCGGTCGTGAAGATCGCCACGCCTCGCGGCGAGACCGCCTACTGGATCGGCCCGGCCGGCGGCGCGGCCGACGCCGGACCGGGCACCGACTTCCATGCCGTGGAGCAGGGGCGCGTGTCCGTCACGCCGCTCCGGCTCGACCTCACGCACCACGCGCAGCTCGAGCGCACCCGGGCCTGGCTCGCCGAGTGAGCAAGCCGACCGCGGGCATCGGCATGACCTCGCAGCGCACGCGCGAGCGCATGGTCGAGCGCCTGCGCCGCGATGGAATACGCGACGAGCGCGTGCTGCAGGCCATGGCCGGCGTGCCGCGCCACCTCTTCGTCGAGGAGGCGCTCGCGAGCCGCGCCTACGAGGACACGGCGCTGCCGATCGGCTTCGGCCAGACGATCTCGCAGCCGTATGTGGTCGCGCGCATGATCGAAGTGCTCGTCCACGAAAGGGAGCCGAAGAAAGTCCTCGAGGTCGGCACCGGCTGCGGCTACCAGGCGGCCGTGCTCGCGCGGCTTTTCTCCGAGGTCTATTCCATCGAGCGCATCAAGGGGCTGCACGAGCGCGCGCGCTCCAACCTCCTCGGGCTGCGCCTCGCCAACCTGCGGCTCGTGCACGGCGACGGCCACTCGGGCCTCGAGAAGGCGGCGCCCTTCCAGGCGATCATCGTCGCCGCGGCCGCCCGCGAGGTGCCGGAAGCGCTCGTGCGCCAGCTCGCCCCGGGTGGCAGAATGGTGCTGCCGGTTCGCGTCTCGCAGCGCGAGGCGCAGCGGCTGGTGCTGATCGAGCGCAACGGGCGCACGCTCCTCGAGACGGAGCTCGACCCGGTGCGCTTCGTGCCGATGGAGGCGGGGAAGGCATGACGAGGGGAACGTGGTTTGCCGTGGCGCTCGCCGCGTTGGTCGCGGGCTGCGCGTCGCACCGCGAGCCGGCGCC
>JAFAGU010000311.1 GCA_019237595.1 Betaproteobacteria bacterium
GGCGGCAACATCAATGCTGGCCTGCCAGGAGCGGCCGGCTCGAGCAACATCGGCATCTACACCCAGACTGGCGGCGGAATACGGGTGTTCACGCAGAACGACTTTCTCGTCAATTCCTCCAAGGTCGTCACTGAGCTGGGCGGCGACATCCTGGCCTATACGAGCTACGGCAGCATAGACGCCGGGCGCGGCGCCAAGACCTCCGTCATTTCCGGCCAATGGACGGTGCAGACCAATCCGGTCACAAACCAGCTGATCTTCATCCCGCCCTCCAACGTCTCGGGAAGCGGGCTTCGCACGGTTTCCTTTGACCCGGACGGCCCCGGGCCGCTCCTGCCGCCGACTCCTGGATCGATCTTCCTGTTTGCGCCGCGCGGCACCGTGAACGCGGGCGAGGCGGGCATTTCCTCCGCCGGCAACGTCTACATCGTCGCGTTGCAGGTCTTGAATGCCACCAATATCACCGCGCAAGGCTCGACGACGGGCGTGCCGGCGGCGCAGTCTGGAAGCATAGCGGCTGGACTTGCCGGTGCGTCCAGTGCGGCAGCAAGCGCTACCCAAAGCGCAACGCAGGGGTTGGGCGCCGCGGCGCCAACTTTCCGCCCCTCCTTCATTACCGTGCGGGTACTGGGTTTCGGGGAGTAGTCCGGCTTCATCTGATCGCCACGAAACCGTAATAGGGGGCTTCGATAATTTTTTCACAAACAACCCGCTGTCCCCCCAATGAGAAGAGTCCTGCAGCTCGTTGCAGCCGCGGCCCTTTTGTCCTCCGGTACCGCGCAGGCCTGGTGGAACGGCGACTGGGGGAGCCGCACGAAGCTCACGCTCGAGGCCGGCCCGGCGGGGGCGGACCTCAAGGCGAGCGTGTCGCAGGTGCCGGTGCTGGTGCGCCTGCACACCGGGAACTTCGACTTCTCCAAGGCGAAGCCCGACGGCTCGGACCTGCGCTTCGTCGCAGCGGACGACAAGACGCCGCTCAAGCATTCGGTCGAGAAATGGGACGCGGCCACCGAGCTAGCGCTCGCGTGGGTTCTTGTACCGACGCTTGCACCGGGCGCGCAGAATTCGGCGATCTGGCTGTACTCGGGCAATCCGAAGGCGCCGTCGATCGACGATGCGAAGGGCGTGCTCGACCCGCAGCACCTCGCGGTGTTCCACTTCGCCGAAAACGCAGGCGCCGCGCGCGATTCCACGGGGTTCGGCAATAACGCTTCCAAAGGGCCGCCCCAGCGCAATCCCGCCTCGCTGATCGGCGGCGGCGCGGTCTTCGACGGCAAGGAGGCGCTCGTCGTGCCGGCGTCGCCCTCCATCAAGTTCGGCGCCGCCGGCGGCCTCACCTTCTCGGCGTGGGTCCGCCCCTCGGCGGCCGAGGGAACGCTCTTCGCGCTGAGGGACGGCGCCAAGTCGATCGTGGTGGCCCTGGCCGGCGGCGCGCTCACGGCGAGCGCGAGCGGTGGCAAATCGCCGATCAAGGCGAGCGGCGGGCAGGTGCTGCCCGAAACGTGGAGCCATGTCGCCGTGACGGCCGGCAAGAAGCTCGTCCTCTACGTGAATGGCAACGAGGTCGGCACCGCGGACGGCGACCTGCCGGACATGCAGGGCGAGGTGACGCTCGGCGAGGGATTCGCCGGCGAAATGGACGAGGGCGCGATCTCTTCCGTCGCGCGCTCGGGCGACTGGATCCGCGTCGCGGCGAAAGGGCAGGGGCCCGATGCGGCGCTCGTCGCGTCGGCCGAAGGCGAAGAGGGCGGAGGCGGCGGCTCGTCCTACATCGGCATCCTGCTCAACTCCGTCACGATCGACGGCTGGGCCGTCATCGGCATCCTGATCGCGATGTTCCTGGTGAGCGCCTGGGTCATGGTGGTCAAGACGCTGTACGTCAACCGCAACGAACGCGAGAACCACGCGTTTCTCGATGCGTTCCGCAAGTCGCACGACCGTATGCTCGAGCTCAAGCCACCGTTCGCCTACTCCAGCCTGTCGCAGGTATACCGGACCGGCGCCGAGGAGACCTCGGGGAGGATCAACGGCTCGGCGCATGCCGCGGCGCTCTCGCCAAAGGCGATCGAGGCAATCCGCGCGAGCATCGACGCGACGCGGGTGCGCGAGAGCCAGAAGCTCAACCGCTTCATGGTGCTGCTCACCATTGCCATTTCCGGCGGCCCGTTCCTCGGCCTGCTTGGCACCGTGGTGGGCGTGATGATCACCTTCGCCGCCATCGCTGCGACGGGCGACGTGAACGTCGCGGCGATCGCGCCCGGCATCGCCGCGGCGTTGGTGGCTACGGTCGCGGGCCTCGCGGTCGCGATTCCCGCGCTCTTCGGCTACAACTACATCGGCGGCCGCATCAAGAACATTACCGCCGACATGCAGGTGTTCGCCGACGAGTTCCTGTCGCGGATCGCCGAGAGCTACGGCGCGTAAGGCGGCGCGATGGCCGAGGGCGTCCACCAGGAGAACGAGCCCTACGACACGATCAACATCACCCCGATGCTCGATCTTGCGTACGTGCTGCTCATCATGTTCATCATCCTCACGACGGCGACGGTGCAGGGCATCATGGTGAACCTGCCCAAGGCGAGCGCGGCGCCGACGCTCGCCAAGCCGAAGACCAAGGCGATCACCATCGACGCCCAGGGCAACCTCTTCCTCGATACCTACCCGGTGACGCTGCCTGAGCTCGAGCAGCGACTGCGCCAGCTGAAGGCCGTGACCCCTGACCTGCCCGTGATCATCAAGGGCGACGCGAAGATCAACTACGAGAAGGTGATCGAGGTGCTGGACGTGGTCGGCAAGCTCGAGATCACGCAGATCGGCCTCGTCACCCAGAAGATCGTCAAGTGAGCGGCGAGCACTTCGACTACCAAATGCCCAGCCCGGGGCGCGAGCGCTTGCGCAACGTGGCGCTCGCCGGCGGCGCAATCGCCTTGGTCGCGCTGCTCGGCTTCGCCGGCTGGCGGCTCGCGAAGGATGTGGCCGCGCCCAAGAAGAAGCACGTCCAGGAGATCTCGCTCGTCAAGCCGCCTCTGCCGCCCAAGCAGGAGAAGCCGCCCGAGCCGGAGAAAAAGGAAGAGGTGAAGCAGGAGATCAAGACGCCCGAGCCCGAGAAGGACGATTCACCGCCGCCGGCGCAGGACCTCGGTCTCGACGCGAAAGGCGAGGCCGGCGGCGATGCCTTCGGGCTGCAGGGACGACCGGGCGGGCGCGACATCACCACCATCGGCCCGGAAGGAAGCGGCAACGGGCGCAGCGGCAACAGCGCCTTTTACGCAAATCAGCTGCAGAACGAGCTGCAGGACGTGCTGAACCGCAACGACAAGCTGCGCGCGGCGGAATACCGCGCGCTGGTGCGGCTGTGGATGGACGCAAGCGGAAGAGTGACGCGGGTAGAGCTCGCCGGATCCACGGGGGACGGCGACCTCGACCGGCGGCTGCGAGAGGCGCTGGAAGAAGCGAAGCGGCTCAAGCCGCCGCCCGAGGGGATGGCGCAGCCGATCCGCCTCGAGCTCGTCTCGCGGCGGACCTGAGCAAGAACAAGGGGGAAATTTGAAGCACGGCAGCATGAGGCGGTGCCTGGCCGCCGCGGTGATGGTCTGCTTCTGCGCGGGCGCGGCGGCCGACGAGCGGCAGGAGCTCGAGGCGCTGCGCGCGACCACGCTCAAGCTCATCCAGGTGCTGGTGACCGAGGGCGTGCTGAGCCAGGAGCGCGCGAATGCCCTCATCAAGGAGGCGCAATCCGCTTCCCCGCCGCCGGGCGAGAAGCCGAAACCGACCGTGCGCGTGCCTTACGTGCCTCAGGTGGTGAAGGACCAGATCAAGGACGAGTTGCGCGAGGAGGTCTTGGCGAAGGCGAAGGAAGAGCGTTGGGCCGAACCCGGACGCCTGCCGGAGTGGGCCGACCGCATCACGATCTCGGGCGATCTGCGCCTGCGCCTGCAGCGCGACATCCTGGACAAGAACAACGTCCCGGCGGCCTTCCTGCAGGCGACCGGGCAGAACATCACGAACACCACGGAAGACCGCAATCGCCTGCGCATACGCGCGCG
>JAFAGU010000289.1 GCA_019237595.1 Betaproteobacteria bacterium
AGGCCGTCGAGCCCAGGCCCGCCACGACGAGAATGTTCTTTCGCTCCTTCAGGAGAAAGGAAACGACCTGGCGGCGGAGCAGCGTCGGCTTCATCGGCTGCTCATCTTGCGGACTGGTCCTGGAAGCTCTTGATGCCGATCACCCGCTGCGCGATGAGGAGGGCGACGGAAGCGTAGCTGTTGTAGGCGAGGCGCAGCGCCGCGTTCACCGCCGGCGGAATGTCGTCCGCGCTCGCGGCCTCGTGCACGACGGTTCCCATAGCCTCGAGCACGCCGCGCGTCGCCTGTCCCATGGGCACCTGCCAGGGGTTGAACTCGCCCTCGTGGCCGCGCATGGTGACGAGGGTCACGAGCGGGAAGCGGCATTCCTTCACCATGCCGAGCACGTTGACGACGTTCCCCACGCCGCTCGACTGCATGAGGAGAACGCATTTCTCGCCGCCGAGCCACGCGCCCGCGGCGAGGCCGATTCCCTCCTCCTCTGAGCTGAGCACCACGGCGCGCATCGCCCGGTCCGCCCGGCAGAGCTCGATCAGCCGCTTGTGGCCGGCATCGGGCACGTAGCCGACGAGCCGCACGCCCGCTCCCCGGAGCTCCCGGTGGATGGCGAGGGGCCAGTCTGCCTGCATCGTCAGTGCGCCGCTCTCGCGCGCGGCTTGATGAGCTGCGCCGCGACGACGATCGCGATGAGCGCGATCCCGATCGCGTCATAGAGCGGCTTCGGCGCAAGCAGCAGCAAGCCCGCGGCGAGCAGCATGAGCCGCTGCCAGAGCGGCGTGCGCTCGAAAAGCCAGCCCTCCGCGGCCCCGGAGAGCGCCGCGAGCGCGATGATCGCCATCACCGTCACCTCGACGACCGAGAACCAGCCCGCGCCCTTCGGCAGGTTGAGAAGGAGGCCGGTCCCCAGCGGATCGAGGACGAAGATAAAGGGCACGACGAAAGCGGGAAGCGTGTACTTCCAGGACTGGAGCGTCGTCTTGTAGGGATCGCCGCCCGTGATTGCCGCCGCGGCGAAGGGGGAAAGCGCGGTGGGCGGCGATACTTCGGAGAGCACCGCGTAGTAAAAGATGAACATGTGCGCCGCGAAGTCGGGCACGCCGAGCTTCATGAGCGCGGGCGCGGCGATCACGGCGCAGATGATGTAGCTCGCCGTCACCGGCACGGCGAGACCCACCACCCAGACGATCAGGGCCGTAAACACGGCGGTCAAGACGAGGTTCCCTCCCGCGTAGCCGATGACGATCTCGGAGAACCGCAGCCCCAGCCCGGTGAGGGTCACCACGCCCACGATCAGCCCGGCGGCCGCGCAGGTGGCCCCGATGTTGATCATGCCGGTCGAGCCGGCTTCAAGGGCCTTGATGAGCCTCGAGCCCAGGAATTCCGGGATCCAGCGGGACGGAGGCTTCCTGAACAACCCGAAATCCACGAGCGCGGTCTCTCGGTTGAGAAAGCTGGTCAGCACCGCGACGACCGTCGACCAGAACACTGCGCCGATCGGCGAGAAGCCGATCAGCATGAACACCACGATCGCAATGAGCGAGAAAAAGTGGAAGCCCTGCCGCTTCGTGAGCTCCCAGGCGCTCGGGCCGCGCTCGATCTCGACCATGCGCATGCCGTACTTGCGCGCGTCGATCTCGACCATGAAGAAGAGCGACAGGTAGTAGAGGCAGGTCGGGATCGCCGCCATCTTGATGACGTCGAGGTACGAGAGCTTCAGGAACTCCGCGATCAGGAACGCGGCAGCGCCGAGCACCGGCGGCGAGAGGATCGCCCCCAGCCCGCCTGCGGCGAGCAGACCGCCCGCGGCATTCTTCTCGTAGCCCGCTTTCGCGAGCATGGGATAGGCGACGGTCCCGAGCGTCACCGTCGTCGCCACGCCGGAACCTGAAGGACCGCCCAGGAGGAAGCTCGAGAGCACGATCGTCCGCCCTGCGCCGGTGGCCTTCCCCCCGAGGGCGGCGAAGGAGAAGTCGAGGTAGAACTTTCCCGCGCCCGAGAACTGCAGGATCGCGCCGTAGATCGTGAAGAGGATGATGAGCGTCGAGGAGACGTCGACCGCCGTGCCGAAGATGCCCTCGAGCGTCATGTACATCGTGCCGACGAGCCGCCCGATGTCGTAGCCCCGGTGCGTCCAGGGCGCGGGAAGCCAGGGCCCCACCATCGCGTAGGCGATGAAGGCGACGCACACGAGCGGCATGATCCAGCCGGTCGTGCGCCTCGCCGCCTCGAGGACGAGCACGACGAGCGCGATGCCGAGAACCGTGTCGACCTGGTCGGGCGCCGTGCTGCGGTCGAGGAAGTCGTCGCCGCCCCAGACTGCGTACGCGAGCGTGGCGACCGAAGCGATCGCCAGCAGCAAGTCGAGGACCGAAAAGCGGCTGCGGGCTTCCTTCCGCCACGGGAAGAGCGTGAAGGCAAGGAAGAGCACGAAACCGACGTGCGCGTAGCGCAGGGTGGTCGTCGTGATGTTCCCGTAGGCGGCGTACAGGTGGAAGAGCGACATCGCCACCGCCACGAGGAACAGGAAATATCCCCAGGCGCCGCCGAAGCGGTGCTGAGCGCCCTCCTCCTGCTCGATGTACTCCTCGACTTTTTCCAGGGTCGCCTGGTCGACCGTGCCAGGCTTCGTCGAGGCGTCGATGTCAGCCACTCAGTTGAGCTTGATGCCTTTTTCGGCGAAATATTTCGCTGCGCCGGGATGGAAAGGCAGCGGCGAGGCTTCCTTCTTCTGGTTCTTGATGTCGAGCGCCGTCGCTTCCTTGTGCACGGCGACGAGCTCTTCGCGCTTCTCGAAGATCGTCTTCACGATGTTGTAGGCCACGTCGGCGGGCATGTCCTCGCGCGCGACGATCAGGTTCTGGACGCTCGCGACCTCGCAGGCCTTGTCCTGCCCGGGGTACGCCTTCGCCGGGATGACGTCGCGGACGTAGAGCGAGGAGCCTTCCCTCGCGTTCATCTTGTCCACGGCTTCGGCCTGGTCGACGAGCTTGATTCGCGTCCCCGGCGTGGCGGCGAGGTCGGTGAAGGAAGAAACCGGAATGCCGGCGACGAAGAAGACGGCGTCGAGCTTGCCGTCCTTGATCGCATCGACCGATTTCTCCGGCGTGAGCCGCTCGCGCCGGATGTCCTTGTTCCAGTCCATGCCGAAAGCCTCGAGCATGCGTTGCGCCATCAGCTCGGTGGCGCTGTTCGGTGCGCCGGTGGAGACGCGCTTGCCCTTCAGGTCGGCGAACTTCTCGATCCCGCGGCCCTCGATCGTCACGACGTGCATGCGGTTAGGGTAGGCGACGACGAGCGTGCGCAGGGGCACCGCGCCGCTCGTGAACTTGCCCTTCCCCTTGTAGCCATCCCAGGCGGCATCGGCCATCGTGAAGCCGATGTCCGCCTTTTTCTGGCCCATGTACTGGAGGTTCGCGACGGAACCCGCCGTGGCTTCCGCATTCGCGGCGTAGCCGGGCACGTACTTGGAAAGGAGATTGGCGAGGCCGCCGCCGAGCGGGTAGTAGACGCCGCCGGTCGGTCCCGTCGCGATCGAGAGGCTGACCTTCGGCTGCGCGAGCGCAGCGCCCGACGCGAGCGCCGCGACGATGGCCGCGCTTCGCAGAATGCGATTCATGGCTCCTCCTCCTTATAGTGGCGGCGATTCTACTTCACGCCCGCGCCGCGCTCAGTGGCCCAGGAGCGCTTTCTTCAGCTCCCCCTGCGCAGGCTTCTCGCCCAGCCAGGTGAGGAGCAGCGCCCTGAAGAAGTCTTCGCCGCGGATCGGCGCGCCATGGGCCGCGCCGTTGATCTTGAGCATCGTTCCGCTGGTCGGCGCGTAGTCGAGCTCGATTTTCATGCCCTTCCTCGCCTCGCCGACCTGGTGGATCCGGGTCATGAGCTCGGCGATCTCCGGGTCGAGCCTCTTCAGCTGCGGCTCGGGGACGTTGTTCCTCAGGCTCGCGGCAAGCGCGCCGGCGAACTGGTCGGCGCCGACGTCGCGAAGCATCACCATCGTCATGCGCTTGGCGCCAGGCATGGCGATCGCCGCGTTCGCATCCTGGGTCTTCGCCGGCAGGTAGAGCGCCGCGACGTAGACCTTGAAGACGATCCTTGTGCGCAATCCAAAGCCGTTCAGCGCGAGCGCCTGCCCGGCGCTCGTCACGCTGTCGTCGAGCCGCACGCCCTCGATCTCCGCGGCATTCAGGCCGGCCGCGAATAAAACGGCCGCCGCGAAGAAGAGCCGCCCGAGAGCTTTCACGCCGATTCGTACAGGCGCGTCAGCACGAATTCGCGATGGCCGAGCGCCTCGGCGGCGGTGAGGCGGCCATTCGCGGTGCGGAACATGCACTCGAGGAGCTTGTCGCCGGCCTGGTCGGGCGTG
Organism: Betaproteobacteria bacterium; assembly: GCA_019237595.1. Classification (GTDB taxonomy): domain Bacteria; phylum Pseudomonadota; class Gammaproteobacteria; order Burkholderiales; family SG8-39; genus SCGC-AG-212-J23. The sequence goes on from JAFAGU010000289.1 coordinate 4,364, forward strand.
AGCTCTTTTCGCAGCAGGCCGGAAACGTCGACGTCTATGTGCTCGGACATCGTCCTCACGGTGCGCGGGTTGGCGCAAAGCTTGATCACCGGCAGGATCGGGTTGCCGATCACGTTCCCCTGGCCGGTCGGGAAAAAATGCACGACGTACCCCGCCGCCGCGCACAGCGTCACCATCTCGGCCGCGGCCGAAGAGGAGTCCATGAACCAGAGGCCCGGCCCGCTCGGCGCTTCGGCCTTGTCGAGCACGCCGTCGACGAGGCATTTGCGGCCGATCTTCTGGATGTTGCCGAGGGCCTTTTCCTCGATCGTGGTCAGGCCGCCCTCGATGTTGCCCTTTGTGGGCTGCGACTCCGAGAGGTCGTTCGTCTTGTGCCGGTTGATGACGTCCTGGTAGCGGTCGAAGACGAACTGGAACTTCTTTCGCACCTCGTCGGTGCGGCAGCGCGCGGCGACGAGGTGCTCGCCGCCGGTGAGCTCGGTCGTCTCGCCGAACACGAGCGTCACGCCATGCGGGTAGAGCTTGTCGAAGGCGTTACCGACCGTCGGGTTGGCCCCGCAGCCGGAGGTCGTGTCGGACTCCCCGCACTTCGTCGAGACCCAGAGGTCCTTCAGCGGCCGTTCCTCGCGGGCGAGCTCGCTCGCCCACTGCACGAATTCCTTCGCCTTCTTCGAGGCACGCAGGATCGTATCGTGGTCCCCATGCTGCTCGATCCCGAAGTAGGCGACGGGCTTGCCGGTCTTCGCGATGCCGTCGGCCACCTTCTTGGCCCATCCGTCCTCGATGCAGATGACGATCACAGCCGCGACGTTCGGGTTCGCGCCCGTGCCGATGAGCGTGCGGAAATGCAGATCGAGGTCCGCGCCGAACTGCAGCCGGCCATACGGATGCGGGAGCGCGATCGTGCCCTTGATGTTGTTCGCGACCGCTTCGGCGGCGGCGTTCGAGAGGTCATCGACCGGCAGGATGACGACGTGGTTCCGAACGCCGGTCCTCCCGTTCTCCCGCTTGAACCCGAAAAACATCTTCTCCGAGAGATCCATGCCTACCACCGCTTCGTCTTCACGTTGTGGACGTGCAGGTGCTCCCCCTTGGCGATCGGCGCGACGACCTTCCCGATGTCGACGCCGTACTTGATCACCGTGTCGCCCGGCTTGTAGTCGCGCAGCGCCACCTTGTGGCCGATGGGGATGTCGCTCTTCGCCTGGATGACGATGTCCTGGTCGTCTTCCATGATCCAGCCGCTCAGCGCCTGGCCCGACTTCACGCCCTCGACCACGACGACGCCGACGCCGTCGCCCTCCTCGTGCACGACGAAATGGATCATTGCGCAGCCATCTCCAGGAATTCGGGATAACGCGGCGATGCCGGCGGGCATTATGCCAAAGTCACGGCACGCACTCGCGCGCCTCGCTGCCCGGCCACGGCGCGCTCGACGACTTGGCCTGCGCCCGCTGCGCCTTGCGCCACTGCCACGGCGGAACCGGCTCCGGATCGCTCCACAACCCGAGGCGCTGGGCACGCGCGCGGTCCTGCGCCTCGCGAAAGCTCGCGTCCGGGTGGTCCAGGCGCGAAACCCAGGCCATTCCGCGCCGCACCTGCTCGGCGTTGACGTCGATGCCGTTGCAGGCGACGCGCGCCAGCAAGCGCCCGTACCGATCCGTTCCCTCCGAAGCGAGGCGCGCCACGCGGTGCTCGCAGAGCTCCGCGAGCGATTGCCTCGCCTCGCGGCCGAAGGGCTGGCGATACTCCGGCGCGTCGATATAGAGCAGGCGTACCCGCGTCTCCCGCCGCTCGATGCACACCGAGAGCGAATCGCCGTCGCCGATGTGCGTGACGCGCGCCTCAAGGATCTCGGTGGCCTGCGCGGAAACGCAAAGGAGCGCGATCCACGCGCCCGCGACCGCCCGGCTCAGCGGCACCGCAGGTTTCCGGCGGTGAAGTCGACCGGCCGCGTGCAATCCTGCTCGCTCACCTTGCGTCCCGGGGCGAGCTCCGGCGCGGGGCGATAGGGCTCGCGCGCCATGGCGAGGAAGCCGGCAGTGAGCACCACCAGCCCGAAGCCAGTCGATCCGCCCTGTGCCTGGAGCCCCGCCGATCCGCTCGTCACCGCCGTGCCGGACGGGAGCGCAGAGACTGCGCTGGAGGTGTTGCTCCCGGCGTTGATCTGGTAGCTCGCGCATCCGCCGAGAACCGCGGCAAGGAACACCGGCAGCAGGATTCTCACGGCTCGATTTTATTCCGCGCGGGCGCAGGCCCGCTCGAGGCGGTCGCGCACGGCGGCCCAGCGCGCCTCTTCCGGCGGTGCCTCGACGAGGATCTCATGGCACTTCGCCGCGTCGAGCTCGCGCAGCGACGCATAGAGCCTGCGCGCGTAGTCCGCCGGATCGCGCGGCATGCGGATCCAGTAATCGACGCGCTCGTCCGGCCGCGAAAACGCGAGGACCGCTACCTTGTCCTTCAGCACGGAAATTTCCCGGTCGAGCGCGTGCGTCGGAATCAGCCTCGCGGGCGTGCGCGGCGAGTAGTGCCGCTCCAGGCCGCCGGAATGCCGAATCGAAGGGGCGGTTGGTTCGCGAACCGGCACGACTTTCTCGATGTCGGCACGGCGGACGTGTCCCGGGCGCAAAATCAGCGCCGGCCCCGACGAGAGATCCACGATCGTCGACTCGATGCCCACCTCGCTCTCGCCGCCCTCGAGCACGAGATCGACGTCGGCGCCGAGGTCCGCGCGCACGTGCGCCGCGGTCGTCGGCGAGACGAAGCCGAATCGGTTCGCGGAAGGCGCGGCGATCCCGCCGCCGAAGGCCACGAGCAGCGCGTACGCGACCGGATGCGACGGCACGCGCACGCCGACCGCGTCCTGCCCGCCCGTGATGAAGTCCTTCGCTTTTTCAGACCGCTTGAGAACCAGCGTCATCGGCCCCGGCCAGAATTTCGCCGCAAGCTTCGTCGCGCTTTCGGGGATCTCTCTTCCCCACTCGAATGCTTCATGGGCAGAAGCGAAATGAACGATGACCGGATGATCGGGCGGGCGGCGCTTCACTTCGTAGAGACGCCGGACGGCCGCCGGATTCGACGCGTCGGCGCCGAGCCCGTAGACGGTCTCGGTGGGAAAAGCGACCAGTCCGCCGGCGCGCAGGACCTCCGCCGCGCGGCGAACTTCGTCCTTCACAGCTTGAGCGGCGCCGCCTTGAGGACCGTCTCGGTCTGCTTGCGCCGGAATTCGTCCAGCTTTCCGGAGAGATTCTTGTCTGAAAGCGCGAGGAGGGCGATGGCGAAGAGCGCGGCGTTGCCGGCGCCCGCGTCGCCGATCGCGAAGGTGGCGACCGGAATTCCCTTGGGCATCTGCACGGTCGACAGAAGCGAATCGAGCCCCTGCAGGTGCTTCGAGGGCATCGGCACGCCGAGCACCGGCAGCGTCGTATGCGCGGCCACCACGCCCGCGAGGTGCGCTGCGCCCCCCGCGGCCGCGATGATCGCCTTCATGCCGTTCTTTTGGGCGTTCGTCGCCCATTCGGCGACCGCGTGCGGCGTGCGGTGGGCGGACATGGCCTTCGCTTCGTAAGCCACGCCGAACTCCTCCAGCACCTTCGCCGCGTTCTTCATGGTCTCCCAATCCGAGGTCGAGCCCATGACGATGCCGATGAGTGCGTTAGCCATTCAGTTTCTTCCCGGTCAGTTTTTCCAGCGCTTCGCGATATTTCTCGGAGGTCTTGCGGATCACCTCGGGCGGGAGCTTCGGCGCGGGCGGCGTCTTGTCCCAGTCGAGCGTCTCGAGGTAGTCGCGCACGTACTGCTTGTCGTAGGAGGGCGGTGAAATGCCGACCTCGTAGGAATCCGCGGGCCAGAAGCGCGAGGAGTCGGCGGTCAGGACCTCGTCGATCAGGACAATATTGTCCTGAGGATCCAGGCCAAATTCGAATTTGGTGTCGGCGATGATGATGCCCTTCTTGGCCGCGTAATCGCTCGCCTCCTTGTAGAGCCGGATGCTGATGTCGCGAACCTTCTGGGCCTTGTCCTTGCCGATGAGCTTCACCACCTCCTCGAACGAGATGTTCTCGTCGTGGCCTTCCTCCGCCTTGGTCGCGGGAGTGAAGATCGGCTCCGGAAGCTTCTGCGCCTGCTGCAATCCCTTGGGAAGCGAGATGCCGCACACCTTGCCGGTCTTCTGGTAGTCCTTCCAGC
>JAFAGU010000348.1 GCA_019237595.1 Betaproteobacteria bacterium
AAGCGCCAGGACGCCCGCCATCCACAGCGATGCCGCAATGGCCAGCACCTGCACGTAGGGCTCGAAGTAGCTGTGCAGGCGCGCCGGCAGGACGAGGACCGGCAGCGCGGCGAGCGCGGACACGCCTGCGATCGCGAGCGCAACGCTGCGTCGCGCCACCGCCGGATAGAGCGACGAGATGAAGAGCGTAAGGAAAGGCGTGCCGAGGCACAGCGCGAGCGCGTCGATGCGCCTGTAGCGCTCCCACGGCGCCTCCCCGCCCACCATGAAGTGCTGCCAGGAGCCTTCCTTGCCGAGCTCGTAGTGCACGAGCATCGCGACGCAATAGAGCCCGAGCCAGAGCGGCGTCGGGTCGTTGCGCCGCATCGCGTAGAAGAGAAGCGTGAGCAGGGCGAGCAGGATGTACGAGCCGATCAGCGACGAATCGAGCGTGAGCCCGGCCTCGCGCTGGCGGAGCACACGCTCGTACGCCCCCACCCGCGGCGCGCTCACGAGGCCGCCCTGCCGATGGGAGAAATTGGCGACGTGCAGCGCCAGCTCGAACGGGCAGCCTTGCGCGCCGAGCTTGACCATCTGGCGGATCACCGCCGGCCGGGTCCCTTCCTTGAACGTGCCCGGCTCGCCCTGGTGCGCGATCTCGCGCCCGTTGACGTACGCCCGAAACGCGCTATTCGCCGCGGGAAGCAGCATGCCGAGCTCGTTCCCCGGATCGCACAGCACCGTGAGCCGGTAGGTCCCGTAGCCGTCGGCCGGCCGCGAGGCGTCGTTCCAGGCGCCGGGAACGGAGATCGAGCCCTTGGCGCGCGACGGCTGCGCCGGATCCTCGAACTCCTGCCAGGCGAAGCGCCATTCGCCGGAAAGCTCGACCGGCGGGATGCCGGCCAGGTCGAGCCCGCGCAGGTCGAGCACGCCGTCTTTCGCGCGCGGCGGCGCGTCCGCGGCGAGGCACGAAACGGCGCTCGCCAGAACAATGGCGGCGCAGGTCAGCCTGAGAATGATCCCCATATCCCCAGGCCGGATGATACGAAGAAAAACCTAGCGCTCGAGGATCGCGACGACGCCCTGCCCGCCCGCGGCGCAGATCGAGATGAGGCCGCGCCCCGACCCGCGCTGCTCGAGCTCCTTGGCGAGCGTGGCGACCACGCGCGCGCCGGTCGCCGCGAAGGGATGCCCGATCGCCACACTTGATCCCCTGGGGTTGAGTTTTTCTCGATCAATCATCCCCAGGGCGGGTCTTTGTAATTTCTTCCTGCACCAGTCATCCGACTCCCAGGCCTTTAGCGTGCAGAGCACCTGGGCAGCGAAGGCTTCGTGGATTTCGTAGAGGTCGAAGTCCTGGAGCCTGAGCCCGGCGCGCTCGAGCATCCGCGGCACGGCGTAGGCGGGCGCCATCAGCAGCCCCTCCTTCGGCCCGGCCATGCCGACAAAATCCACCGCCGCAGTGTCCGAGGCGCGCAACGTGCACTGCACCGGCAGCCCGCGCGCCTTCGCCCACTCCTCCGAGGCGAGCAGCACGCACGCGGCGCCGTCGGTAAGCGGCGAGCTGTTGCCCGCGGTGAGCGTTCCCTTCTCGCTCCGGTCGAACGCCGTCCGCAACTTCGCGAGCTGCTCGAGCGAAGTGTCGGCCCGCACGTTGTTATCGCGCTTCAAGCCATTGAAGGGCACGACGAGGTCGTCGAAGAACCCTTCCTTCCACGCCCGTGCCGCGTTCGTGTGGCTCCGGAACGCAAGCTGGTCCTGCTCGGCGCGCGAGATGCGCCATTCCTTGGCCATCTCCTCGCAGTGCTCGCCCATCGACATCCCGGTGCGCGGCTCGCCCACGCCCGGCGGCATGGGTTTCAAGTGACCCAGCCTGAAGTCTTTCCAGGCTTTCACCTTTTCGCCAAAGGTTCTGCCGCGGGCCGTCTTGAGGACGATTCGCTGGAGAGCCTTTCCATACGAGAGCGGGATATCGCTCGCGCTGTCGACGCCGCCGGCGATGGCGCAGTCGATCTCGCCGAGCGCGATGCGGTAGCCCAGCTGGATCGTGGCGGAAAGCGACGTGCCGCACGCGCGCTGCAGGTCGTAGGCCGGCGTCTCCGGGTGCAGCCCGCTCCCGAGCGCGCACTCGCGCGCAAGGTTCCAGTCGCGCGAGTGCTTGATCACCGCGCCGGCGGCGACCTCTCCGATCCGCTGGTTTTTCAAGTCAAAGCGTTCCACCAGGCCTTTCAGGGCCGCAGTGAACATGTCCTGGTTGCTTGCCTCGGCGTAGGCAGTACCGACGCGGGCGAACGGAATGCGGATTCCGCCGAGGATCGCTACGGGACGGGGAAGCGCTGCCATGGCTCCTTAGTATGCCTCGAAGAAGGCCGTTACCAACGGTTACAACGTTCGAGGAATACCGGCGTACATTGGGTGTCTACCGGTAGAGCGTCTTGGAAAACGGAGGACGCGATGACCGTACGCACCGCAGCATTCTTCGCCGCAGCAGTCCTTCTCGCCTCGAGCGGCGTTGCGAGCGCCGACCGAGGCCATCACTCAGGCGGGTCGGGCGCGCGCTTCCATTCGGGGCCCCACTTCGCGCCGCATTTCCACGCGGCCCCGCGCATCATCATCGGCGGGGGCTTCGCGCCGCTTTACTACCCGCCCTACTACTACTATCCGCCGCCCGCGTATTACGCGCCGCCCCGGTATCTGTATTACTGCCCGGCCTTCGGCGCGTACTACCCGCAGGTGCAGCAATGCCCGGGCGGGTGGCAAGCGATTCCCTCCTAGCCGCCCGAGCAACACCAGTACTGTCGTTTTGCCGCGCGTGATTGCGCGGGCCCGGCAATCCGTCTAGCGTGTCGCCATCACCTCTTGGGAGGAGGCGACATGAAAGAAGATGCGTTCGACCGCCGCGCTTTCCTGAAGAGCGCGGTGGCTGGCGGCGCGGCCGCTGCAGCCGGAACGCTGCCGAAAAGCGCCGAGGCGCAAGGCACGGCGCCGACCAAGACGCCGGCGCAGGAATCGCCGCCGCCGACCTACTCGTTCCTGAATCCCGACGAAGCCGCGTTCATCGAGGCGCTCGTCGACCACATGGTGCCGGCCGACCAGTATTCGCCCAAGGGCACCGACCTCGGGCTCAACCTCTACATCGACCGCGCGCTCGCGAGCGGCTGGGGCAAGGGAGACCGGACCTACATGCAGGGGCCGTGGAGGCCGGGCGTGCCGAGCCAGGGCTACCAGCTCCCGCTCACGCCGGCGGCGCTCTACCGCTCCGGCATCGCGGCGGCGAACGCCGCGTGCGCGAAGACCTACGGCCGGCGCTTCGACAAGCTCGATCCCGCGCAGCGCGAGGAGTTCATGCAGGGCATGCGCTCGGGCAAGGTCGTCTTCGAGGGCGGGCCGCCCTCGCGCGCCTTCTTCGCCACCGTGTACCAGAACGTGATGGAAGGCATGTTCGGCGACCCGATGTACGGCGGCAACCGCGGCAAGGCCGGCTGGAAGATGATCGGCTTCCCGGGCGTGATCGCCGTGCATTACCAGAACGTCGAGAAATTTCGCGGCAAGAAGTACTCGGTCGAGCCGGTCAGCATCTCGGACATGAGCTAGGAGGCGCGATGGCCACCAGGCTCAAGGAAGTGGACGTCGTCATCGTCGGGCTCGGCTGGACGGGCGGCATCCTCGCGAAGGAGCTCGCCGAGGCGGGGCTCAAGGTCGTCGCGCTCGAGCGCGGCGGGCTGCGCCTGCCGCAGTCCGACTTCACCGTCCCGCAGGTGCGCGACGAGATCCGCTACGTGATCCGCCACGACCTGATGATGGACACGCAGAAGGACACGCTCACGATCCGCAACAACGTCTCCCAGGAGGCGCTGCCGATGCGCCGCCTGGGCTCTTTCCTGCCGGGCGACACGGTGGGCGGCTCGGGCGTGCACTGGAGCGGCCACACCTGGCGCTGGACCGACATGGAGTTCAAGGTGCGCTCGAGGTACGAGGAGCGCTACGGGAAGAAATACCTCCCGGAGGACATGACGATCCAGGACTGGGGCATCACCTACGACGAGCTCGAGCCGTACTACGAGAAGTTCGAGCGCGTCGCCGCCGTGTCGGGCAAGGCGGGAAACCTCCGCGGCAAGATCGTGCCGGGCGGGAATCCCTTCGAGGCGCCGCGCGCGAACGAGTATCCCCTCCCGCCGCTCACGCCGTTGCTCGCGCAGGAGATGTTCCGCGAGGCGGCCGCCGCGAACGGCTACCACCCGTTCCCGCGCCCGAGCGCAAACGCCTCGCGCCCCTACACGAATCCCGACGGCGCGAAGTACGGCGCCTGCCAGTACTGCGGCCACTGCCAGCGCTTCGGGTGCGAGGCGAACGCGAAGGGCAGCGCGCTCATCAGCGTGATCCCGATCGCCATGCGCAATCCGAACTTCGAGCTGCGCACGCACGCCTGGGCGACGAAAGTGCTGAAGGACCCGGGCGCAAAGCGCGTCACCGGCGTGGCCTACACGAACGTGCTCAACGGCGACGAGTTCGAGCAGCCGGCCTCGATCGTGCTGCTCTGCGCCTACGCGATCAACAACGTCCACCTGATGCTCCTCTCGGGCATCGGCGAGGCCTACGACCCCGTGACGCAGAAGGGCGTGATCGGCAAGAACTACTGCTACCAGACCGGCGCCTCGGCGACGCTCTTCTTCGAGGGCAAGCACTTCAACCCATTCATGAACGCGGGCGGCTCGAGCACGACGATCGACGACTTCAACGCCAACTGGCAGTTCGACCGCTCGAAGCACGGCTACGTCGGCGGCTTCATCGTCGCCGGCGCCTTCAACACCTCGCTGCCCATCGGCTACCGGCCCGTGCCGGCCGGCACGCCCGCCTGGGGCACCGAGTGGAAGGCGGCGACGGCGAAGTGGTACGACACGGCGATGCAGATCAACATGAGCGGCTCCGTGATGGCGAACCGCTACAACTACTTCGACCTCGACCCCACTTACCGCAACGCCTTCGGCCTGCCGCTCATGCGCATGACCTTCGACTACAAGCCGAACGAGCACCGGATCGGCGAGCATGCGGCGCAGGTGATCAACGACCTCGCCAAGTCCATGAAGCCCACGCACCTCAATCCCGCGGTGGCGCGCACCGGCCCCTGGACCGTCGTGCCCTACCAGAGCACGCACAACACCGGCGGCACGATCATGGGCACCGACCCGCGCACGAGCGCCGTCAACAAGTACCTGCAGAGCTGGGACGCGCACAACCTCTTCGTCGTCGGCGCCAACGTCTTCCCGCACAACTCGACGTACAACCCCACCGGCCCGGTCGGCGCCCTCGCCTACTGGACCGCCGACGCGATCAAGAACAAGTACGTCAAGAACCCTGGGCTCCTGGTATGAATCGGATTTTGATCTTCACGGCGTTGATCTTTTTCTTCAGCGGAAAAGTCCTTGCGCAACATGCTTCGAGAGGACAGAAGCTCTTCGGCGAGTGCGCGGCGTGCCACTCGGAACAGAAGGGCGTGCAGAGCATCGGGCCGGACCTGCACGGCGTGATCGGCCGCAAGGCCGGCTCGCTCGAGGACTTCCGCTACTCGCCGGCGATGAAGCGAAGCGGCCTCACCTGGACGCCGGAGGCGATCGAGGCGTACATCGCCGATCCGCAGAAAGTCGTGCCGCAGAACCGCATGCCCTACGCGGGCATGGCCGACGCGCGCGACCGCGCCGACCTGGTCGCCTACCTCAAGGAAGCCTTCAAGTAGCGGCTAGTCGAGCGGCTCGACCTTGACGATCGAGGCGCCGTGGTTCGAGCCGATCCAGAAGGCGACGGGGTTGGTCGTGTTGTCCACGTGCACGCGCCGGATGTTGGTCTTGCGCGGCAGGAGGTAATTCACCGACGCGCCGGTCTTCGTGTCGAGGCGCGTGACGTAGTCCGTCAGCATCGAGCCCGTCCATGCCTCGCCGTTGCGGTCGAGCGCCACGTCGTAGGGCGCGGACCAGCGCGGGCTCACCGGCCACTCCCTGAACTCGCCGGTCTTCGTGTCGAGGACCGCGATGCGGTCGCCGCGGTACTCGGCGAACCAGAGCCGGTCCTGCGCGTCCATCTGCCCGCGCCGCGGCGCGCGCACGCCCGCCGGGTCGCCCGGAATCGGGAAGAGCTTCACTTCGCCCGTCCTCGCATCGACGCGGCCGATGTGGCGCTGGCGGAAGTCGGTGAACCAGGCGTTGTTCTGCGAATCGGGAATGACGTCGTAGATGTTGTGCGTCTCGCCCTTCGGCGCGTCCTTGAACGGCTCCCAGGTCTCGATCTTCCCGCTCTTGAGGTCCAGCCGGTGCACGCCGGCAAAGCCGTTGTTCTGCAGCCAGACCTTGCCGTCGACGTGCGCGAACTGCGGGCTTACCATGTTGACCTGCGCCGAGTCGATGTCGTGCTCGCGCGGCAGGCGCCAGAGCGTGAACTTGCCGCTCTTGCGGTCGAACTTCACGATCGCCGCCTGGTACATGTTGCCGAGCCACAGGTTCCCGTCGCGGTCCTGGCGCAGGCCGAGCGCGCCGGTGGGGAAATCGGGCTTGCTCAGCTTGATCGGGTACTCCTTCACCGCTCCCGTCTTCGGATCGAGCCGGCCGAGGTTCTGCTCGCCGAAGCTCGAGAACCAGACGATGCCCTCGCGGTCGACGAGCACGTCGTGGGGCGAGATCGTCTCGCGCGGCAGGTCGTACTCGGTGTAGACGACGCGCGTCGCGCGGCCGGAAGGCCGGGCGCTCGCCTTGAGCTCGTAGCTCCACTTCTGCGCCTCGCCGAGGTTGACGCTCGCGAGGTATTCCGCCATCGCCCGATTGACCTGGAGGCGCGCCTCGCCGCGCTCTTCCATCAACCGCTCGCCTCTTCTCAGCTGCGGATGCTGGGGCAGGCTCTGCTGCACGTAGGACTGCATGCGCGGCAGCACCATCTTCATGAACGTGTCGGCGTCGTAGCGCGAGCGCGCGATGCGCTCGACCGTGTGGCAGCCGACGCAGTTGAGCAGCTGGCCCTTCTGCTGGTCCGTCCCCGGCATGCTCGCCAGCCATTCGGCATTCGACAGCTGCGCCGCCAGGTCCTTGGCTCTCACTAGATTCAAGTCCAATGAACTTGCTTTCCCATGGACGAGCGTTACAGAAGAAGAACCCGGAAGCTCAAAACCGGCTGCGCGGACCTTGATGCCGTAGCGCCCGGGCGAGAGCTTGCTTGCGGGGAATTCGTAGCGGCCTTCGCGGTCGGTGACGACGCTGACGGTGATCGTCGAGCGCTCTTTTTTCGCGCTCACGATCACGCCTTCCATGGCGCCCTCTTCCGCGGAGCTGACGATGCCGGTCAGCGCCGGCGCGGCGGCCTGCGCGAGGCCGGACAGGAAGACGATTCCCAGGAGAAGAATTCTCATCGGCGAGCCTCTCAGTCCTTGACGAGCGTGGTGGCGGGAGCGCCTTTTTCCTTGACCATGAAGATGAGCGCCTTGGCGGGCACCGTGTCGCTCGGGTTGCGGGAGACGACGTGGATGTCGCTCGGCGCCTCGTAGTAGGTGTCGCCGGGGTTGAGCGTGACCGGCTGGCCGCCCTTCACCTGCACCACGAGCTGGCCCTCGAGGAGATGCAGGAACACGTGCGCGTCGTGCCGGTGCGGAGGGTTGGAAGTGCCGGGCGGATAGACGTTGGCGCGAACGAGTGCCTCCTTGCCTTCCAGGTCCGGCAATGGCTTCACCATCAAGTCCTTCCCGATGGAGCGGGGGGCGTTCGACTGGGCGCTCGCCGACAGGCCAAAGGCGAGAAGGAACACAATCGCGAAAGTCTTCATCGGCACCTCGTCACTTCAGGATGAGCTTCTGCACGCGCCAGTTGAGGAGCTCGGCCACGTAGAGCTCCTTCTCCGACGGGCACGCGATCTCGTGGATCCAGCCGAATTGCTTGAGCTGCTTGCCGGACTCGCCGAGCATGCCGAGGAGCTTGCCGTCGAGCGAGAGCTTGTAGACGCGGCCCGGGTAAGCGTCCGAGGCGAAGAGCATAGGGTTCGGCCCCGGTGTGATGCACACCGCCCAGGGCGCGCCCGGCGCCATGGTGAGCGGCGCGCCCGCCGCGATGATTTTCTCGACGATCGGCACGGGACCGATGGCGGCGCGCGCGTCCGGCGGCACGGGCGCGTCGATGCGGATCTCGCGCAGCACGTTGCCCTCGCCGTCGAAGACCTGGATGCGCCGGTTTCCGCGGTCGGCGACGTACAGATTGCCTTTCGCGTCCGCCGCGATGCTGTGCGGCGTGTTGAGCTGCCCCGGGCCGGCGCCGGGCTCGCCGAAGGACTTTATCCAGTTGCCCGCCTTGTCGACCTTCGCGACGCGCGAATTGATATAGCCGTCGCTGATGTACGTGTTCCCCTGCGGATCCCACGCGACGTCGGTCACCTGGCGGAAGCGGCCGATTTCCGGCGGAAGCGGCGGCTTGTGGCGCTCGAGCGGCCCGGTCTCCTTGTCGGAGGCTTCCTGCTTGCGCCCGAACACCATGAGCACGCGGCCGGCGGGATTGAACTTCACCACCATGTCCGAGCCCTTGTCGGTGACCCAGATGTTGTCCTGCGGATCGATGCGCACGGTGTGGCCGTAGGACCACGCGTAGAGGTTCTTCCCGATCTCGCGGAGGAACTTGCCGTTGCGATCGAACTCGAGGAGCTGGGTTGCCGCCGCCGCGTAGGCCGGCCCGCTCGTGTTGCCGCGCGAGAGGACGAAGACGTGGCCCTTCGAGTTGACGGCGACGCCGGTCGCTTCGCCGAAATACAGGTTCGCCGGCAGCTTGAGCGGATCGGGGACCGAGTCGAACGCGATGACGGGGACGTCCTGCGCGGCCGCAATGCGCCCGGCTGCGAGCGCCGCGGCGAGCGCGGCGGCCTGCATGGCCTTCCTCATGGCACCTCCTCCAGAGGCGCTCATCCTACTGCGGCTGGAAGCCGATGTCCTTCACGAGCTTGCCGTATTTCGCGTAGTCGTTCCTGAGGTACTCGGCGAAGTATTCCGGCGATTCGGCGACGACGGTCAGGCCGTTGTTCACGAGCTTCTCGCTCACGTCCGGCAGCCTGACGGCGCGGTTGATCTCCTCGTTCAGGCGCACGACGATCTCGTGCGGCGTGCCCGCCGGGGCGACGTAGCCGAACCAGCCGCCCGACTCGTACCCGGGCACCGCCTCGCTCGCCGCCGGGACGTCCGGCCAGAGCGGCACGCGCGTCCGGTTCGTGACGGCGATCATGCGCACGCGGCCGGACTTGGCGTGCGGCGCCGCCGTGGCAATGCTCGTGATGCCGGCCATGACCTGGCCGCCGGCCAGGTCGCCGACGATCGCCGAAGCGCCTTTGTACGGCACGTGCGTGAAAGTGAAGCCGCCCAGCACGCGCAGGTATTCGAAAGCGAGGTGCGGGAATCCGCCCTCGCCGTTCGTCGCGACCGTGAGCGCGCCGGGATGCAACTTCGCGTAGGCGACCATCTCCTGGATGGTGGCGAACGGCCCCTGCGGGCTCGAGATGATGCCGAGGTAGTTGGTGGTCGAGAGCGCGATCGGCGAGAAGTCCCGCAGCGCGTGGTAGGCGACGTTGCGGCTCGTGTGGGGCAGCATCGCCATGTTGCCCGCCTGCCCGCCGCCGATCGTGTAGCCGTCGGGCGCCGCCTTGGCGACGAGGTCGAGGCCGAGCATGCCGCTCGCGCCGGGCCGGTTGTCGACGATGAGCTGCTGCCCGAGCCGCTCGCTCACCTTGGGGGCGATGAGCCGCGACATGATGTCCATCGTCTCGCCCGGCGGGAAGGGCACGATGAGGCGGACCGGCCTGGAAGGATAGTTTTGCGCCGAGACGCTCGCTGCAAGAACGAGAAAGGCAAGAACCGCAAGTGCCCGGACCTTCATTTCGCCGGAATGATGGGCAGGAGGAGGAAAGGCTTGCGGTCGAAGTGCAGCGTCACCTTGCCGCCGAAGACTGCGCGGGGGCGGTCCGTCTCGTCGTCGTGCGTGAAGGGGCCGCAGCCCTTCATCGGGTTTTTCATGTTGGAAAGCGTCGCCGCAGCGTCGTCGTGCTCGTAGTCGCGGCCGAGGATCGTGAGCGCGAGCTTCCAGCCCTTCGGGATCACGATGCAGGTCGGCCAGATCTCGACGTCGAGCTCGTATTCCTTCCCCGGCACGAGCTTCTGGATCTCGTCGTGCGTGTGCCAGGGCCGGTAGGGAAGGCTCTTCGCCGGGTCGAGCTTGCGGTGCGAGGCGCGCAGCCACCCCTGCGCGACCGGCGTCTTCGGATCGAGCGCGCCCTGGAAGAGCACCTCCTTCCCGCCCGGCTCGAACACCCTCAGCACGGCGAAGATGTCCGCGTCGTTCGTCGCGGAAGAGATGAAGAGCTTGAGGGCGGAGGGGCCGGTGATCTCGGTCTCCTCGGGCATCGCCATGGAGAACGTGACGCCTTTTCCGAACGGGTCGTATTCGATCTTGTTTTTTGAAACGGAGCCGTCGGACCAGGAAAGGGAAAGGTCCTTGGGCTCGAGAAAGAGCTTCGTCCACTTCGTGCGCGCGAGCGGCCACTCGCTTTCGTGGCGCATCACGAACTTCTCACCGGGGTGGCGCACATTCAGCTGCACGCGCGGCTGGCGGTCCCAGCCGTTCGGCTCGCCCTTCAGGAAGAAATCGAAAAACCGCTTCTGCAGCGCGACGCCGTAGTCGGTGTAGAAGGGCGCCCAGTGCGACCCGCCGTGCGCCTCGAGCCACTTTTCCTTCGAGGCGGCGCGCGCGAAGCCCTCGAAGTTGCCGCGCGTGTGCAGGCCCTGACCGCCCCAGTTCGCCGCCGAGAGGAGCGGCACCGTGACCCTGGAAAGGTCGGCGCTTCGCTCGACGTAGTACTCGTCCCAGCGCTCGCGCGAGAGGAACGCCTGCCACATGTTCTCCCGGTTCTTGACGAGCTCGGCCTCGCCCAGGATCTCCGGGCCGCACACGGGCTCGCCCGTGTTCGGGTTCTTCTTGCCATTGTCGAAGCCGTGCTGCACGGTCTTCACCTGCATGTCCTGCCAGTTCTTGCGGAAGCTGCAGACCATGCCGCCGTGGCGCGCGCTCTCGCGATAGGCGTCGTTCCAGCCTTCCCAGGCGCAGATCGCGGCGAGGTGCGGAGGATGCGTGGCGGCGGCGCGCCACTGGTTGCTCGCATAGTAGGAGATGCCGTTCATGCCGACTTTCCCCGAGCACCAGGGCTGCGCGGCGGCCCACTCGATGCAGAGGTGGATGTCGCGCGTCTCGCGCGCGTCGTTGTGGCAGAGATAGCCCGGCGAGCGTCCGGCGCCGCGCGAGTCGACCCGGATGCATGCGTAGCCGTGGGGAACCCACTTCTCGGGATCGACCACTTCCCAGTTCTGGTAGCGGTTCGAGGTGCCGCTCACGGCGTCCGGGTTCTCGCGCGCCATGATCTCCCACGCGGTCTTGTAGCCTTCCTGGAACGCGAGGCCCTTGCCGTACGGCCCGTAGGAGAGGAGCGCCGGGTAGCGGCCCGGCTCGTCCGGGCGGAAAACGTCGGCCCGCAGCACGAGGCCGTCGTCCATCGCGATCGGCACGTCCCAGTCGATCTTCATGCGCCCGCCCGATTGACCCTCGAAGGCGGGAAAGCCTACACTCGTTCCATCTTCCGGAGGACTCGCCATGTCGAACGCCTTCCGCCTGCTCGCCGCGCTCCTCGCCCTTGCGGCGCTCCCCGCCGCCGCGCAAAAGTCGCTCGTCTACGTCACGAACAGCGCGGGCGACAGCATCCACGTCATCGACCCGTCCACGCAGAAGGTCGTGCAGGAGATCCAGGGCATCGAGGCGGCGCACGGCATCGGGTTCTCGGCCGACGCGAGCCGCGTGTACGTGAGCAACGAGGCCGAGACGACGCTCGACGTCTTCGACCAGCGCAGCGGGAAGCGGCTCGCGCAGGTGCCGCTCTCGGGCCACCCGAACAACATCGCGGTGACCAAGGACGGCGGCCGCATCGTGGTGGGCATCGCGCAGGAACCCGGCGCGCTCGACATCGTCGATGCGCGGAGCCTCCGCGTCACGAAAAGCATCCCCGTGCAGGGGCGCCTGCACAACGTCTACGTGACGCCGGACAACAAGTACGCCATCACGGGCTCGATCCGCACGAAGGTCATCACGGTGATCGACCTCGCCACCGAGCAGGTCGCCTGGCAGATCACGCTCGACGAAGGCATCCGCCCCATGGCGATCGAGGCGGGACCCGACGGCTCGACGCGCCGGATCTACGCGCAGCTCTCGAACCTGAACGGGTTCTCGGTGATCGACTTCGCGTCGCGCAAGGAGGTCGCGCGCATCCAGCTTCCGGAGCGCGGCTTCGGCGTCGCCGAGCGCCGCATGGACTCGCCCTCGCACGGGATCGGCGTGGCGCCCGACGGGGGGACGCTCTGGGTGACGAGCATCGCGGCCAATTCCGTGTTCGCCTACTCGCTTCCGGAGCTGAAGCTCGTCGGCGAGGTGGCGCTGCCCGACATCCGCGTTGCCGGGCTTGCGCCCATCAGCGCGGTGCCGAACTGGGTCACCTTCACGCCGGACAGCCGGCTGCTCTACATCACCAACGCCGCGGCGAAGTCCGTCTCGGTGGTGGACACGCGGAGCATGAAGCTCGTGGCGACGGTGCCCGTCGGCGAGGTGCCGAAGCGGCTCAACACGCTGGTCTTCCGCTAGCGGAGCGTCGCGCCGCGCGCCCAGTCGGAGAGGCGTTTCCACTCGGGATCGTCGCGGGAAGCGAACTGGCGACCGCCGGAATGGTACGCATCGCCTCCCGCCTCGGGCGCGAGCGGATGCATGAGGAGGAGCCCCGCCTTGCCGTCCCCCGGCACCACGAGCCGCGACACCGTCTCGAAATTGAGCCGCGCCTGCTCTTCCGTCCAACCCTTGGCGCCCGGCGCGAGCGGCTGCAGCCGCAGCGCGTTGGTGCTCCGTTCAGAATGGCAGACGATGCAGCGCGTGTGCCCCGGGCGCTTCTCGAGGAAGATCGGCTGGACGCGCGCCTTGAAGTACTCGTAGTCGAGCGCCTGCGCTATGCCGGGCGCCGGCGCGAGCGCGCCCGCGAAAAACGAAAGCAGCACGAACCCTGCCCGCATGGAAACCTCCTTGGCGCGCTATCTTAATACCCGTGGATGAGACCCTGATCCTCGCCCGGGCGCAGTTCGGGCTCAACATCGGGTTCCACATCCTCTTCCCGAGCATCACCATCGGGCTCGCCTGGATCCTCTTCGTCTTCCGGCTGCGCCACGAGCGCGCGACGAACCCCGAGGCGCGGCAGGCGTGGCTCACGACCTACCAGCGCTGGGTCAAGGTCTTCGCCGTGTGCTTCGCGATGGGCGTGGTCACCGGCGTGGTCATGAGCTTCCAGTTCGGCACCAACTGGCCCGGCTACATGACGACGGTCGGGAACATCGCCGGGCCGCTCCTCGCCTACGAGGTCCTCACGGCGTTCTTCCTCGAGGCGACCTTCCTCGCCGTGATGCTCTTCGGGATGGACCGCGTCTCCGGGCGCATGCACCTTGCCTCGACGTTCATCGTCGCCTTCGGCACCACGGTCTCGGCGTTCTGGATCCTCGCGCTCAACTCTTGGATGCAGACGCCCGCCGGCCATGCGCTCGCGGCCGCGGAGACCGGCGGCGGTCGCCTCGTCGCCGAGAGCTGGCTGCACGTGATCTTCAATCCCTCGTTCCCCTATCGCCTGGCGCACATGCTCCTCGCTTCAGGGATCACCGCATCCTTCTTCGTCGCCGGCCTTTCGGCCTGGCGGCTCCTCAAGGCCCCGGCCGATGCAGGCGCGCGGGGAACGCTGCGCCTCGGCGTGCACGCCGCCGCCGTGCTCGTGCCGCTGCAGATCGCGGTCGGCGACCTGCACGGGCTCAACACGCGCGAGCACCAGCCGGCGAAGATCGCGGCGCTGGAAGCGATCTGGAAGACGCAGCGCGGCGCGCCGCTCACGCTCCTCGGCCTGCCCGACGAAGCGGAGGGCCGCACACGCTTCGCCATCGAGGTTCCCAAGGCCGGATCCCTCATCCTCGCGCACGACGCGGACGCCGAGATCCGAGGGCTCGATGCCTTTCCCGAGCATGCGCCCGTGGCGCCGGTCTTCTTCGCCTTCCGCGCCATGGTCGGCATGGGCGTCCTGATGCTCGGCGTCGCCTGGTTCTCCACCTGGAAGCTGAGAAACGGCGAGGCGCCGCGGCCGCTCCTCTGGCTGCTCTCGGCCTTCACCTTCTCCGGCTGGATCGCGACGCTCGCGGGCTGGCTCGTGACCGAGATCGGCCGCCAGCCGTGGCTCGTCACCGGAATCCTGAAGACCGCGGACGCCGCCGGGCGCGCGAGCGGCGCGCAGCTCGGCGCGAGCCTCACGGCCTATGTGCTCACGTATGCGGCGCTGCTCCTCTCCTTCGTCGTCGTCGTCACGCACATGGCGAGCGCCGGGGAGGAGAGAAAGTGAGCGAAGCGCTCGTCCTCGTCTTCACCGCGCTGATGGGCGCGGCCGTGCTCGCGTACGTGATCCTCGACGGCTACGACCTCGGCGTAGGCATGCTCATGCCGGCC
Organism: Betaproteobacteria bacterium; assembly: GCA_019237595.1. Lineage (GTDB taxonomy): Bacteria > Pseudomonadota > Gammaproteobacteria > Burkholderiales > SG8-39 > SCGC-AG-212-J23. The sequence continues at coordinate 14,547 of JAFAGU010000348.1, forward strand.
GCGAAAGACGACGAGCAGCAGCGCATGGTGAACTCGATCGGCCCGTTCTGGGACGCGAACGAGACCTGGCTGGTGCTCGGCATCGGCCTCCTCCTCGTGGCCTTCCCGCGCGCGCACGGCATCGTGCTCGGCGCGCTCTACCTCCCGGTCGCGGCGATGCTGGTCGGGCTCATGTTCCGCGGCGTGGCGTTCGAATTCCGCGTGAAGGCGCACGGCTGGCACCGGGAGCTCTGGAACTGGCTCTTCTGGGCGGGCTCCTTCCTCGCGTCGTTCGCGCAAGGCCTCATGCTCGGCCGCTACGTCACCGGCTTCGATCGCGGCTTCGGCTCCTGGCTCTTCGCCGTCGTCGTCGGCGGCGCGCTCTGCGGAGGGTACGTGCTCCTGGGCGCGACGTGGCTCATCCTGCGCACCGACGGGGTGCTGCAGCGTAAGGCAATCGCCTGGGCCCGCTGGGGCCTCGCCTGGGTCGCGCTCGGCGTCGCGCTCGTCTCGCTCGCCATGCCGCTCGTCAGCCAGACGATCCGGGAGAAGTGGTTCGCCTTCCCGCTCATCGTGGCGCTCTCGCCCCTGCCGCTAGGCAGCCTGCTCGCGGGATTCTTCCTCTACCGCAGCCTCGGACGAAGCGACTGGAAGCCGTTCGCCTGCGCCGTCGCGATCTTCGTCCTCGCCTTTGCCGGCCTCGCCTACAGCCTCTTCCCATACGTGGTGATGGACCGCATGACGATCTGGGACGCCGCCGCGGACAAGAGCGCGCTCGGGTTCCTGCTCGCGGGCGCGGCCGTCGTCCTGCCGTTCATCGCGGGCTACACGATCTACGTCTACCGGGTTTTCGGCGGCAAGGCGAAGCCGGGCGACCTGTACGGAGAAACCCGGCTCTAGCGCCGCACGCGCTGCGGCTCAGGCCGCGCGCGGAATCGGAACGATGAAGTTCTCGCGCACGACGTCCTTGCCGGCGATCATTTCCTCGGCGCCGCGGCGCTCCTCGTCGAACACCACCTCGGCGAGCTTGCGCAGCGTGTCGCGCGCCTCGTCCAGCGTGCGGCCGTGCGAGTTCACGCCGGGCAGCTCCTCGATGAAGCCGACATAGCCGTGCTCGCCCTTGAGGTACACCGCCGTGAAGGCAATCTTTCCCTGCTCCAGCCGGCCTTGTTCCATTCGTGTCCTCCTCGCGTGAAGCGTGAAACCAATCCGGTCGAGGTTACGCCTTTCTTCTTGCAGCGGCATGACAAATATCGGCGCGAGTCTCAGAGCAAAACCGCTGTAGTGGAGACTACGACAATGACGTTTTGCGGCGCGAAAAATGCTGCGCCGCGTTTCCGTCGCGTTCATTCCTCGAGGAGACTTTTCTTCTCGAGGATCTTCGCCCAATGATCGGCGTCCGCGGGCGCGGGCTTGCGCTCGATGATCGGCTTCCACTTCTTTGCGAGCTCGGCGTTCTTCGCGATGAAACCCTGCTGCTCGTTCGGAACGTCGTCCTCCGCGAAGATCGCCTCGACAGGGCACTCCGGCACGCACAGCGTGCAGTCGATGCACTCGTCGGGATCGATGACGAGCATGTTCGGACCCTCGCGGAAGCAATCCACGGGGCAGACATCGACGCAGTCCGTGTACTTGCACTTGATGCAGCGCTCGGTGACGACGTAGGCCATGCGGCCATTTTAATTCAGCCTGAAATCAAGCATTTATTCAGCGCCCGCCGGAAGCCTCATAATGCGGTTTCCGCAACACCCCCGCACGAGGACCCATGAGCAGTTCTGAAATCCGTCATGTCACCGACGCCACTTTCGAGCCCGAGGTGCTGAAGTCCGACACCCCGGTGCTGGTCGACTACTGGGCCGAATGGTGCGGCCCCTGCAAGTCGATCGCGCCCATCCTGGACGACATCGCCCGCGAGTACGACGGGAAGCTCAAGATCGCCAAGATCAACGTCGACGAGAACCAGCAGGTGCCGGCGAAGTTCGGCATCCGCGGCATTCCCACGCTGATGCTCTTCAAGAACGGCAACGTCGAAGCCACGCGCGTCGGGGCGCTCTCCAAGTCCCAGCTCACGGCTTTCCTTGACAGCAATATCTGAAGGGCTTAGGCTTTGACCGCCCTCCGGGGAGTCCCGGGGGCGGGCCCCAGAGCACCGGGCCTCAAAGAACCAGCGGCAAAAACCCTTAGTTGCAATCCAGCGCCGGAGTCCGGGCGCTCTTTCCGCACATGAGCAGGTCGCAAACGGCACAGTCCGAGGCACGTACACCCGCACCCGCGGAGGCGCCGGCGAGCGCCGCCGCTTCCGGCAACGGCGTGCCGGTCCCGAACCACCTCTCGGAGCTGAAGACGCTCCACGTGACGGCGCTCGTCGAGATGGCCGTCTCGCACGGCATCGAGAACGCGAGCCGGATGAGGAAGCAGGACCTCATCTTTGCGCTCCTCAAGAGCCAGGCGAAGAAGGGCGTCTCCATCTTCGGCGACGGAACGCTGGAAGTGCTGCCGGACGGCTTCGGCTTCCTGCGCTCGCCCGAGACCTCCTACCTCGCGAGCACGGACGACATCTACGTCTCGCCCTCGCAGATCCGCCGCTTCAACCTGCACACCGGCGACTCGATCGAGGGCGAGATCCGCACGCCCAAGGACGGCGAGCGCTATTTCGCGCTCGTCAAGGTCGACAAGGTCAACAGCGAGCCGCCCGAGGCCGCCAAGAACAAGATCCTCTTCGAAAACCTGACGCCGCTCCACCCGGACGAGGCGTTCAAGCTCGAGCGCGAGATCAAGGCCGAGGAGAACATCACCGGCCGGGTGATCGACATCATCGCGCCCATCGGCAAGGGGCAGCGCGGCCTCATCGTGAGCCCGCCCAAGGCCGGCAAGACGGTGATGCTCCAGCACATCGCGCATGCGATCGTCTCCAATCATCCGGACGTCGTCCTGATGGTGCTCCTCATCGACGAGCGCCCGGAGGAGGTGACCGAGATGTCGCGCACCGTGCGCGGCGAGGTCGTCGCCTCCACGTTCGACGAGCCCGCTTCGCGCCACGTGCAGGTGGCCGAGATGGTGATCGAGAAGGCGAAGCGCCTGGTCGAGCACAAGAAGGACGTGGTGATCCTGCTCGACTCGATCACGCGCCTCGCCCGCGCCTACAACACCGTGGTCCCGGCTTCCGGCAAGGTGCTCACCGGCGGCGTGGACGCGAACGCCCTGCAGAAGCCCAAGCGCTTCTTCGGCGCCGCACGCAACATCGAGGAAGGCGGCTCGCTCACGATCATCGCCACGGCGCTCATCGACACGGGCAGCCGCATGGACGACGTGATCTACGAGGAGTTCAAGGGCACCGGCAACATGGAGATCCACCTCGACCGCCGGATGCACGAGAAGCGCATCTACCCGGCGATCAACGTGAACCGCTCCGGCACGCGCCGCGAGGAGCTCCTGATCGAGGCGCCGATCCTCCAGAAGGTCTGGGTGCTTCGCAAGCTCCTCTACCCCATGGACGAGCTCGAGGCGGCCGAATTCCTGATCGACAAGCTGAAGGCCACCAAGTCGAATTCGGAGTTCTTCGACAGCATGCGAAGAGGTTGATTTCTCTGTATAATCGCGCCCCTTCACAAGGGCACAGCACATGAAGCAAGGCATCCACCCCGAATACAGGACGGTCATCTTCCTCGACACGAGCACGAACCACGGCTTCCTCACGCGCTCGGCGATCGATACCAAGGGCCGCGAGACGATGAAGTGGGAAGACGGCAAGGAGTACCCGGTCGTCAAGGTCGAGGTCACCTCCGAGTCGCACTCCTTCTACACCGGCAAGCAGAAGATCATGGACACCGCCGGCCGGGTCGAGAAGTTCAAGCGCCGCTACACCAAGAAGACCGCGAAGTAACCGCTCGGGGGAAGACGATGCCCCCGCAGCCCAGGCTCCCGAGGTTCGCCCTTCCGCCGTCGCCGCTCGCGCTCGCCGCGCTCGCGGCCGCGTTCGTGCTTCCCGGCCTCGCCGGCCACGATCCGTGGAAATCCCACGACGCGCTCGGCATCGGCATCGCCTGGGACATGGCGCAGAGCGGCGATGCGATCGTGCCCCGCATCGCGGGCAACGCCTGGCTCGCCGACCCGCCGCTCTACCACTGGTTTGCCGCAGCGCTCGGCAGCGTCGTCAGCGCCGCCGGGAAACTCGTCGGACTCGCGATCGAGTTCCACGCGGCCGCGCGCCTCGCGAGCGGCGCCTTCGTCGCCGCGGCGCTCTGGCTCGTCTACATCGCCGCTCGCGACTGGAGCCTCGGCGAAGAGCGAAGCCGCCTCACCGCCTCCGGCGCGTTGCTCCTCCTGCTCGGCTGCGTCGGGCTGCTCGTCCACGCGCACGAAGCGGTGCCGGAGCTCGCCGCGCTTGCCGCCGTGTGCGGCGCGTTCGCCGTCCTGCCGCACGCCGTGCGCCGCCCGCTCGCCGCCGGCGCCCTCTTCGGCGTTTCGCTCGGGTTTGCCTTCCTGAGCTCGCTCTGGATCCCGCCGGCCGCAGTCGTTGCCGCCGTCCTCGTCGCCTTCGCCGCGTGCCCTGAGTGGCGCAACCGGCGCATGGCGGTCTTCCTCGCCGCGGCCATCGCCGCCGGCGGCGCCGTTTCGGCGACGTGGCCGATCGCTCTCTACATGCGCTCGCCCGATCTCTTCTTCCAGTGGTGGCGCATCAACATGGAGCCCTACGACACGGCGAGCGCGAACCTCCGCTACTTCGTCGTGACGCTCTCCTGGTTCGCGTGGCCCGCCTGGCCCCTCGCGCTCTGGGCCGCGTGGGCGCTGCGGCGGCGCTTCGGCGACCCGCGCGTGCTCGTGCCTTCCGCGTCGGTGCTGCTCATGGTCGCGGCGCTCGCATGGTGGGGGCCGGCGCTCGACGTGAACCTCACCGCGCTCCTCGCGCCGCTCGTGCTCCTCGCCTCGCAGGGGATTCCGACGCTGCGCCGCGGCGCCGCGGCCGCGCTCGACTGGTTCGGCGTCGTCACCTTCGCTTTTTTCGCCGGCCTCGTCTGGCTGGGCTATGCGGGCATGATGACCGGGATCCCGCCCAAGGTGGAGGCGAACTTCGTGCGCGCCGCGCCCGGCTTTGCGCCGCATTTCGAGCTCGCGCCCTTCCTCTTCGCGCTCGCCCTCACGGCGGGCTGGCTCTTCGTCGTGCTCTTCAGCGCGCCCTCTCCGCTGCGAAGCGTCGCGCGCTGGGCCGCGGGGATGACGCTCCTGTGGGGCACGTTCTCGATGCTGTGGATGCCCTGGGCCGACTACCAGAAGAGCTACCGAAGCGTCGCGCACGCGCTCCGCGAGAAGGTCGGCGCAAGCCCCGGGTGCATCGCCGCGCGCTCGCTCGGCGTGCCGCAGGCCGCCGCGTTCGACTATCACGAAGGCCTGCGCACCGTTCCCTACGACCCGAGGCACCCGCACGCGTGCCGGCTCCTCGTCGTCCAGGGAAGCGCTTCGGACACGGAGGGACCCGGAAGCGCGTGGCTGCGCATCGCCGAGCTCGCGCGACCCGGCGACCGGAACGAACGCCATCGCCTCTACCGCGCGGCGAGCCGATGAACACCACCACTCCCGTGGACACCAAGGCGTGGGCCGACCTCGCGCACCACGCCGAAAGCTGGCGCAACGTGCACCTTCGCGAGCTCATGGCCGGGGACCCGTCGCGCTCCGCGCAGTTCGCGACGCACGCGCCGGGGCTCCGCTACGACTACTCGCGCCAGCGACTCGGCGGCATGACGGTGCGATTGCTCGCGAGGCTCGCCGAGCAGCGCGGCTTCCGGGAATGGCGGCAGGCGCTCTTCTCCGGCCAGGCGGTGAACGACACCGAAGATCGCGCCGCGTGGCATACCGAGCTGAGATCGGGGAACAGCAAGGAGGTCCTGCAAACGCTCGATCGCATGAGGCGGCTCGTTCCCGCGATCAGGAAGACCTACAAGAGGGTCGTCAACCTCGGGACCGGCGGCTCCGACCTCGGGCCGAGGCTCCTCGCGGACGCGCTCTCCGACGGCCGGCTCGACGTGCGATTCGCCGCCAACATCGACCCCAAGGACCTCGAGCGTGCGCTCGAGGGCGCGCAGCCCGAGACGACGCTCTTCATCGTGGTGTCGAAGACGTTCACCACGCAGGAAACCATGGCGAACGCCATGGCGGCCAAGGCGTGGGGCGGCAAGCATTTCTACGCGGTCACGGCGAACACGAAGGAAGCCCAGGGCTTCGGCGCCCTGGAAGTGCTGCCGATGTGGGACTGGGTCGGCGGCCGCTTCTCCGTGTGGTCCGCCGTCGGCCTCGCGGCGGCCTGCGCGATGGGCTTCGAGCGCTTCGAGGAATTCCTCGCCGGAGGGCGCGAGATCGACGCCCATTTCCTCGATGCGGAGATCGAGGAGAACGTTCCGGCGCTGATGGCGCTGATCGGCGTCTGGAACACGAACTTCCTCGGCGCCTCGACGCACGTCGTGCTGCCCTACTCCAACGCCGTTCGCCTGCTGCCCATGTACCTGCAGCAGCTCGAGATGGAGTCGAACGGCAAGCGCACGGACCGGGAGGGCCGCGAGGTCGGCTACGCGACCTGCCCCGTCGTCTGGGGGCTCGAGGGGACGGTCAGCCAGCATTCCTTCCACCAGCTCCTGCACCAAGGGACGCAGGTCGTCCCGGCCGACTTCATCGATTTCGGCTTGAGCAGGGAATTGACGGCAAATTGCCTCGCGCAGGCGGACGCGCTCGCCCTCGGCACTCACGACACGGCGCTGCCGCCGCATCGCCGCTATCCCGGCAACCGGCCCTCCTCGGTGCTCTTCTTCGACGGCGTGAACCCGAGGAACCTCGGGAGGCTCATCGCGCTCTATGAACACAAGGTGTTCACGCAGGGTGTGGTCTGGAACATCAACAGCTTCGACCAGTGGGGCGTCGAGCTGGGAAAGCAGATGGCCAAGGACATTCTGAAAGGAGCCAGGTGATGGACCAGGACGCGTTCAACATGAGCATCCGCAAGTTCCTCAAGATGGTGGGCGTGAGCTCCCAGCGCGAGATCGAGCAGGCCGTCCAGAAATCGATGCAATCCGGGAAGCTGAAGGGCGACGAGAGCTTTGTCGCCAGGGCAACGCTCGAGATCCCTTCCCTCGGGGTGAAGGTGCCGTTCGAGGGCGAGATCAAACTAAAATAACCGCACGCATGAACAAGGCACGCGAGTTCGACGAGAGCGTGGTGGGGGAGCTCAAGGCGCTCCTCGGCGAGCGGGTCTCGACCTCCGCCGCCGTGCGCGAGCACCACGGGAAGGACGAGTCCTACTTTCCCTACGCGCTCCCGGACGCGGTCGTCTTCCCCGAGAGCACCGAGGAGGTGCGCGACGTCGTCAACATCTGCCGCCGCCATGGCGTGCCGATGATTCCGTTCGGGGTCGGCACCTCGCTCGAGGGGCACATCCTCGCCGTGCAGGGCGGCGTAAGCATCGACCTGTCGCGCATGAACCAGGTGCTCGCGGTGCACGAGGCCGACCTCGACGCCGTCGTCCAGGCCGGCGTGACGCGCAAGCAGCTGAACGAGCACATCAAGCACACCGGTCTCTTCTTCCCGGTGGACCCCGGCGCCGATGCGACGATAGGCGGCATGGCGGCGACGCGCGCCTCGGGAACGAACGCCGTGCGCTACGGGACCATGCGCGAGAACGTGCTCGCGCTCAAGGTGGTGCTCGCGAACGGCCGCGTCATCCAGACTTCCGGCCGGGCGAAGAAGTCCGCGGCCGGCTACGACCTCACGCGCCTTTTCGTCGGCTCCGAAGGCACGCTCGGCATCATCACGGAGGCGACGGTCCGGCTCTACCCGGTGCAGGAGGCGATGTCGGCCGCCGTGTGCGCGTTCGATTCGGTCGACGGCTGCACGAAGACCGTGATCCAGACGATCCAGTCGGGCATTCCCATCGCGCGCTGCGACATCGTGTGCGACAAGACCGTGGCCGCCATCAACCGCTTCAAGAAGACCGATTACCGCGTGGCGCCCACCGTGTTCTTCGAATTCCACGGCAGCAAGTCCTCCGTCGTCGAGCAGGCAGAAGCGGTGCAGGCGATCGCGAAGGAGCACGGCGGCCACGACTTCCAGTGGGCGACGAAGCCCGAGGAGCGCTCGCAGCTCTGGCAGGCGCGCCACGACGCCTATTTCGCCTGCCTGCAGATCCGCCCGGGCTCGCGCGCGGTTTCCACCGACGTCTGCGTGCCGATCTCGCGCCTCGCCGAGTGCGTGCACGAGACGATGGAGGACGTGAAGAGCTACATCGCGCCGGTGCCGCTCCTCGGCCACATCGGCGACGGCAACTTCCACCTCATGTTCCTCGTCGATCCGGCGAAGCCGGAAGAGACGGAGCTCGCCAAGGCGTTCAACAAGCGGCTCGTCGAGCGCGCGCTGCGGCTCGAGGGAACGTGCACCGGGGAGCACGGCGTCGGCATGGGCAAGACCGGATCGCTGCAGCTCGAGCTCGGCGATGACGCGATCGACGTGATGCGCGACATCAAGAAGGCCCTGGACCCGGAGAACCTGCTCAACCCGGGCAAGGTCCTTCCGCCCGCCTAGATCGTCATCACCGCCTTGCGGTAGAACTTGAGCTCCTCGATCGACTCGTAGATGTCGGCGAGGGCCTGGTGCTTGCCTTCCTTCGTGAGGCCTTTCGCGGCCTCCGGCTTCCAGCGCCGCACGAGCTCCTTCAGCGTCGAGACGTCGAGGTTTCGGTAGTGGAAGTACGCCTCGAGCTGCGGCATCCAGCGCGCGAGGAACCGGCGATCCTGGCAGATGGAGTTGCCGCACATCGGCGAAGCGCCCGCGGGCACGTGGTCGGCGAGGAAGGAGATCGCGGCATGCTCGGCCTCGGCCTCGTTCAGGCGCGACGCGCGGACCTTTTCGATGAGCCCGGTCTTGGCGTGCGTGGACTTGTTCCAGGCATCCATGGCGCCCATGACCTCCTCGGGCTGGTGGATGACCCAGACGGGGCTCTCGGCCAGACGGACGAGCTGGGCGTCCGTGACGACGACCGCGACCTCGATGATCCGGTCGGCGTCGGGCTGCAAGCCCGTCATCTCCATGTCGATCCAGATCAGGTTGTTGGCATCGGCGGCCATGATTTATTCTCTCACGGCGTGCTGTCCACCGTTCCCGAGCGCCTCGCGCCGCTGACACGGCCTTTCCGAGCATGACAAATGCTTTCACGTGGGTGTTCCTGGCGGCGCTCGCCGCGGCAAGCGCGACGCGTATCTGGCTCGCGGCGCGGCAGGTCCGCCACGTCCGCGCGCATCGGGAAGAGGTCCCGGCCACTTTCGCCGGCGCCATTCCCCTCGCCGCGCACCAGAAGGCCGCCGACTACACCGCGGCCAAGGGAGCCCTCGGCATGGTCGAGGTGGCCATCGGGGCGGGCATTGCCCTATGGCTCACGCTCGGCGGCCTGATCCAGCAGCTCTCGGACTTCTGGGGAGGCTGGTTCGGCACCGGATCGATCGCCCATGGGACGGCGCTCCTGCTCTCGATCTTCATCCTCCAGGCCGCCGCCGGGCTGCCGGTGACGCTCTACCGCACGTTCGTGGTCGAGGAGCGCTTTGGCTTCAATCGCATGACCCTGCGGCTCTTCGTCGCCGACCTGGCGAAGCACGCGCTCGTCGGCCTCGCCCTCGGGGTGCCGCTCCTCCTCGTCGTCCTCTGGCTCATGGAGCGCGCGGGCGATCGCTGGTGGCTCTACGCGTGGATCGTGTGGGTCGCCTATTCGCTCGCCATGATGATGGTGTACCCGGCGCTCATCCTGCCGCTCTTCAACAAGTTCACGCCGCTCGCGGAAGGCGAGCTCCGCGCCCGCGTGGCGGCGCTCCTCGAGCGCACGGGCTTCCGCTCGAGCGGACTCTTCGTCATGGACGGGTCGCGCCGCTCGAGCCACGGCAACGCCTTCTTCACCGGCTTCGGCGCAGCGAAGCGCATCGTGCTCTTCGACACGCTCGTGGAGCGCCTGCAGCCCCCGGAGGTCGAGGCGGTGCTCGCGCACGAGCTCGGGCACTACAAGCTCCACCACATCGCCAAGGCGATGGCGCTCACGTTCGGCCTCTCGTTCGCCGTCCTCTTCGCGCTCGGCGAGCTGATCGGCCGCGGCTGGTTCTACGCCGGCCTGGGCGTGGCGACGCCCACGAGCGCCGCAGGGCTCGCGCTCTTCTTCATCGTGCTGCCGGAGCTCTTTTTCTTCCTGCATCCGCTCACGAGCCTGTACTCGCGCAAGCGGGAATACGAGGCCGACGCCTATGCGACGCGGCATGCGAGCGCCTCGGATCTCGTGCGCGCGCTCGTGAAGCTCTACCACGACAACGCCGCGACGCTCACGCCGGATCCGGTCCACTCGGCGTTCTACGATTCGCATCCGCCGGCGGCGATGCGCATCGCGCGGCTCAAGGCCGCCGCCTGAGGAGCGCCATGAACGAGCTCGCGAAGAAAAAGTGCAAGCCCTGCGAAGGCGGCGTCGCGCCCTACACCGCGTCCCAGGCGAAGGAAATGCTCGGCAATCTCAAGGGCTGGATCCTCGAGGAGGGCCGGCTCGTGAAGCTCTATCCGTTCAAGAACTACTACGAGACGATGGCGTTCGTTAACGCGCTCGCGTGGATCTCGCACCGCGAGGACCACCATCCAGACCTCAAGGTCGGCTACAACCAGTGCCGCGTCGAGTATGCGACCCACGCCATCGGCGGGCTCTCCGAGAACGACTTCATCTGCGCCGCGAAATGCGACGCGCTCTTCGAGCTCTGATCGGATGAAGCGGGTCTTCAGCTCCTACAACCTCGCCGCCGCGCATCACGCGCGCAACCTCCTCGAGGTGGAAGGCATCCGTTCCGTCGTCCGGAACGAGATGCTCTCTTCGGCGATGGGGGAGCTGCCCCCGGCGGAGTGCCAGGCCGAGGTCTGGGTGCTGAGGGAATCGGACCTTCATCGCGCGGAGGCGCTGCTCAGGGATTCGTTCTCGGCGAAGCCCTCGCCCGCCTGGACGTGCGCCTGCGGCGAGCGCATCGAAGGCCAGTTCACCCAGTGCTGGCGCTGCGGCGCCTACCGCGCCTGAGCGGCTACCGGCCCCTGTTCCTCCGGCCCTCGTAGACCCGCGGGTCCCACGCCGCGCCGCGGCCGCCGCTCGGGCCGAGCTGCGCGATGCGCTTTCGCCTCGCGCGCAGCGGCGCCACGAACGCCCAGTGGCATAGCGCGCAAAGGGCGAGGATCAGCAGAAGAATATCGAGCACGAGTCCGGCGTCCATGCCGGCACTCTGCGGCGTCGGCGGCGCGGGCGCTGAAACAAAGCGCAACCAAATGTGACTTGCGCCAGCCTTTCAGACGAGGCGCGCGACGCTGATGACGAGGAGCGCGAACACGCACACGACGAGCGCGCGCCAGACGAGGCCGACCGTACTATCGAGGAAGGCCGCGTCGGCCGGCTCGCCCAGGCCGAGCTCCGGCCGCGGGACGACGCCGTCGGCCTCCTGCACCGGCATGCCCAGGCGCACGCCCATCGCCCCCGCCCCCGCGGCGAGCACGAGACCCGCCTCCGGATCGGCCCAGGTATGGGCCTGCGTGCGCCAGCAGTACACGGCATCCTCGAAGTCGCCGACCACGGCGAAGGCCGCGGCAGTCACGCGAACCGCGGGCCATTCCAGCACGCGAAAGGCGCGCCGCGCGAACTCGCCGAAGGAGCCGAGGCCCTTCCACCGGTTAGACAGGTACGCGGCGAGGCGATAGAGGATCGCGCCGCTCGGCCCGGGCAGGAGGACGAACCAGAAGAGCACGCCGAAGACGTGCCGGTGCGAGGCGAGGAGCGCATCTTCGATGGCGAGGCGGATCAGCTCCTCGCGGCTGCGCACCACGCCCGAGGCGCCGTGCCAGGCCTCGAGCTCGGCCCGCGCGGCATCCAGGTCGCCCGACTTCACCGCGAGCTGGAGCGAGGTGAAGTGGTGGCTGAACTGGCGGAAGCCGAGCGTGAGATAGAGCACCGCGATGTTGAAGAGCAGCGCGAGAAACGGATGGACCGCGCGCGCGAGCTCGTTCGCGAGCACGGCGGCCACGACCGGCGGCGCGACGGCGACGACCCAGGCGACTACGCCGTGCGCGCGCTCGCCGCCGTTGAACGTCTGCTCGAGCCAGCCGGCGAACGCCCGCAAGCCGCCGGCGAGGCCGCGCCGATCGGCGAGCGGACGCCATTGCTCGAGGACCAGCGCCGCGATGATCGCCAACACGCTCATCGAGAACGATTCTATACAATCGACCGCGCGTGAAGATCACGGCGCCCTACGGCTACGACGAGATCGAGCCGCTGCAGAAGACGCATCGCGTGCTCCTGCCCGCGGGCACGACGCCGGCGTTCTGCCGCAAGCTCAACGCCATCGCCGTGTCGCTCGCCGAATTCGTGGTCGCGGCGCGCGACTATCCCATCGCGTTCGTCACGGTCGACGAGGGCCGCTCGTTCGCGCCGGTGGCCGTGCTCGGCCTCGAGCCGGGCTCCAACCTCTTCGTCGACGAAGCGGGCGAATGGGATCGCACCGCGTACTTTCCCGCCTTCGTGCGCCGCTATCCCTTCTGCATCTCCAAGCTCTATGTGGATGGCGAGCCGAGCAGCGAGCGCGTCGTGTGCGTCGCCCGCGCGTACGTCGACCCGGCTGGCATCGAGCTCTTCGACCGCGAAGGCCGCGGCACGCCGGCATGGCAGGCCGCCGAGCGGCTCCTCACGGAGTACGAGGCGGACCTCGACCGCACCGCGCTTTTCTGCGCGGCGCTCGCGCGCCTGCGCGTGCTCGAGCCCTTCACGGTGGAGCTGCACGGCGAGAAGCGCCCGCCGCTCAAGCTCGCCGGGATGCACCGCGTCTCGGAGGCGAAGCTGAAGGACCTGAAGCCGGCGAGCCACAAGGTCCTCGTCGCCAAGGGCTTCATGGGGCACGTCTATGCGCACCTGCATTCGCTCGAGACGTTCCGGCGCCTCTCCGAGCGCGAGGCGGCCCAGCGCGCCGCCCGCGCGGCGCGTCAGCGCGGCAGCTCCGGAATGAGGTGACGGTAGAGGTTCACGATCATGCCGGCCGTGGCGCCCCAGATAGTGCGCCCATTTTGATAACGCATCTCGTAGAAGCTCACCGTTCGGCCCTGCCAGGAACGGCTCGCGCGCCGGTGGTTCGCCGGATCGAGCAGGAACGCGAGCGGCACGTAGAAGATCTCGGCCACTTCGGCCGGATCCGGCACAAGCGCGAGGGGCGGCGAAAGAAGCGCGACGACCGGCGCGACGACGTAGCCCGTGCGTGTATGGTAGTCCGGCAGGCGGCCGAGCACCTCGACGCGCGCCGGGTCGAGGCCGATCTCCTCCTGCGCCTCGCGCAGCGCCGTGAACTCGGGCGAGGCATCGCCCGGTTCGGCGCGTCCGCCCGGGAAGCTCACCTGGCCCGCGTGCGCCTTGAGCTGCGTCGTGCGCTGCGTGAAGAGGACGGTGAGCTCCTGCGCGTCATCGACGATCGGCACGAGCACGGCCGCCGGCTTCGCCTCCGCCTCGGCGCCTTCCTCGCGCTCGTCGCCGTAGACCGAGAACGCGGGCGGGAAGCGCCGCCGCATCCGCTCGCGCAGCGCGGCGGCGTCGAGCTTCACCCGATCAGGGGATGAGGACGACCGAGCCCGTGGTCTTACGGCCCTCGAGGTCCCGGTGCGCCTGCGCGGCGTCGGCGAGCTTGTAGCGGGCCGTGGTCTCGATCTTCACCTTGCCCGACTTCACCGCGCTGAAGAGGTCGTTCGCGCGCTTCTCGAGGTCCTTGCGCGCCGCGATGTAGGTCGCGAGCGTCGGCCGCGTGACGTAGAGCGAGCCCTTCGTGGAAAGGATGCCGAGGTTCACCGGCGGCACCGCGCCGGAGGCGTTGCCGAACGAGACGATGAGCCCCCGCGGCTGCAGGCAATCGAGCGAGCCCTCCCACGTCGAGTTGCCCACCGCGTCGTAGACCACGGGCAGCTTCTTGCCCTTGGTGATTTCCTTCACGCGCTCGACGAAATTCTCGGTGCTGTAGTTGATCACGTGCTTGTACCCGTGCGCCTTCGCGAGCTTCGCCTTCTCGTTCGACCCGACGGTGGCGATCGCGTTCACGCCGAGCTTCTTCAGCCACTGGCCGGCGATGAGGCCGACGCCGCCCGCACCCGCGTGCCAGAGCACCGTGTCGCCCTTCTTCACTTTGTACGTGGAGAAGATGAGGTAGTGCACCGTCATGCCCTTCAGCATCATGGAGGCGGCCTGCTCGTCGCTGATGCCCTTGGGAATCTTCACCATGCGGTCGGCCGGCACGATGCGCACGTCGCAATACGAGCCGGGAAGCCCCGTGTAGGCGACCCGATCGCCTTTCTTCAGGCCTTTCGCGCCCGGGCCCACCGCCTCGACCACGCCCGCCGCCTCGTTCCCCGCGACCGCTGGCAGCTGCACCGGATAGAGGCCGGAACGCTGGTACGTATCCACGAAGTTGACGCCGATCGCCGTGTGCCGGATTCGCACCTGGCCTTGCCCGGGGTCCCCGACCTGCACCTCGTCGAGCTGCAGCACCTCGGGGCCGCCGGCCTTGTGGTAACGGATTGCCTTCGCCATGCCAAGTCTCCTGGAAAGAAGGGGCTATTTCTTGGGCTGCATGGCCCGGAGCGCCGCCTGCTGCAGCTCGAGGCCCTGGATCGAGAACTTCACCATGTTGAGATTCATATTGAGCCACGCTTCGACCGAGCGCAGGTCGGAGATTCGCTTTTCGACCTCCTGCGGGTCGAGGGTCGGCATGGCCATGCCGGGAAGCGGCACGCCAAGCTGTCCCCAGAGCCGGCGGTACATTTCGAACGGATCGGGCATCGGGTTGGGCGTGTCAGCCATGGGCGCTTTCCGCGGTATCGAAGAACTCGCGCACCTCGGAGGCGCGCGCGATGGTGTCCTGGTAGCCGAGGTCGATGAGCGCGCGGCAGAACGAGGACTCGAAGAGGAGGTAGCTCGCGAGGTTCGACCCGGAGCGGTTCAACGCGCCGGTGGGTCGCAGGATGAAGCGGACCGAGGCCGGGAGCTCGTGGATGAAGCGCGCGGCGATCCGCTCGATCGGCTGCGAGGGCGCGATGAAGAGCACCCTGACCGGCCGCAGCTGCACCATGGAATCCGCCAGCCGCTCCGGCGGGATCAGCTTCACGGTGCGGTTGATGCGCTCCAGGCGCTCGATGTCCACCATGAGGCTGTCGAGGAAGATGCTGTTCAGCGCGTGGCCCGCGATCTGCGCGAGCGACGGGTACACGTTGGAGCGCGCGCGCGCTTCGCCGGAGCTCTGGCGCCCGGTGCCCACGACGAGGACGCGGTCCGCGCCCAGGTGCAGCGCCGGGCTCACCGGCGCGATCTGGCGCATGGAGCCGTCTCCGAAATACTCGCGGTTGAACTTCACCGCCGGGAAGATGAAGGGCAGCGCCGCCGAGGCGAGGAGAAGGTCCAGGCTGAGGGGCACCGCCGCGCCGATCCGCTGGTTGCGCTCCCAGCCCTCGAGTCCGCTCCCGCCCTGGAAGAAGGAGACGCTCTGGCCCGAGGTGTAGCCCGAAGCCGTGATGCACGCGGCGTAGAGCGCCCCGGAATCGATGTGCTCCTGGATCTTGGTGAAGTCGAGGCTGCGCTCGAGCATCTCGCGCAGCGGCAGGTTGTCGAGCAGCGAGACGGGATTGCGCGGCGAGACGAGCATGAGCGACGCGAGCCATCGCGCGCCGCTCTTCGCGATGCTCCAGCTGTCGGTGCGATAGATGTGGTCGCAGCGCATGTTCTCCCACACCTCGAGCAGGTTGCCGACGGCCCGCGAGAAGTTGCCCGCGAAGACGGCGAGCGTCGCGGCGTTGATCGCGCCCGCGGAAGTGCCGCAGAGAATGGGGAACGGATTTTTTTCCGGATTTCCGAGCAGGTCCCGCACCGCCTTGACCACGCCGACCTGGTAGGCCGCCCTCGCGCCGCCGCCCGTGAGCACGAGGCCCGCCCGCGGCTTGACGCGGGCGGCCGGGAAGGGCGCGACGTTGGCGGCCGCGGTCTCCATCGCCCTAGAAGAGCGACTGCTCCTGGCCGCGCGGCGCGTTCGCGTCGGCCACTGCCACCGCCGTCATGTTCACGATGCGGCGCACAGTCGCCGAGGGGGTGAGGATGTGCACCGGCCTCGCCGCGCCTAGGAGCATGGGGCCAATCGTCACCCCGCCGCCGGAGGCAGTCTTCAGGAGGTTGAAGGCGATGTTGGCCGCATCGAGCGTCGGCATGATGAGCAGGTTCGCTTCGCCGCGCAGGCGCGAGCGGGGAAAGACGCGCAGCCGGATTTCTTCCGAGAGCGCGGCATCGCCGTGCATCTCGCCGTCGATCTCGAGCTCGGGCGAGCGCTGCGAGATGAGCGCGAGCGCCTCGCGCATCTTGCGCGCCGAGGCGTTCTCCACCGAGCCGAAGCTCGAGGCGGAAAGAAGCGCCACCTTCGGCGCGAGGCCGAAGCGCTTGACCTCCTCGGCCGCGAGGAGGGTCATCTCGGCGACGGTCTCCGCGTCCGGGTCGCAGTTCACGTACGTGTCGCACAGGAAGACGGTGCGCGTGGGGAGAATGAGCGCGTTCATGGCGGCGTAGTGCCGTACGCCCTGGCGCAGGCCGATCACCTGGTCGATGTAGCGCAGGTGCTGGGCGTGCGTGCCGAACGTGCCACACAGCATGCCGTCCGCCTCGCCCTTGTGCATCATCATCGCGCCGATGAGGGTTTGCACCCGCCTCATCTCCGTGCGCGCCTCTTCCTGGGAGACGCCCCTGCGCTCGCTCAGCTGGTGGTACGTCGTCCAGTAGTCTCGATAGCGCGAGTCGAACTCGGGGTTCACGAGCTGGAACTCGCGCCCGGGTCGCACGCGCAGCCCGAGACGCTCCAGCCGCTGCTCGACGACCTGCGGGCGCCCGATCAGGATGGGCTTCGCGAGGCCCTCGTCCACGACGATCTGCGTGGCGCGAAGCATGCGCTCGTCCTCGCCCTCCGCGAAGACCACCCGGCGCGGCGTCGCCTTGGCGGCGACGAAGAGCGGCTTCATGATGAGCCCGGAGTGGTAGACGAACTGCTCGAGGGAGGCGCGGTAGGCGTCGAGGTCGGCCCGCGGCCGCGTGGCGACGCCCGAATCCATCGCGGCCTTCGCGACCGCCGGCGCCACGCGCGCGATGAGCCTCGGATCGAACGGCCTCGGGATGATGTATTCCGGGCCGAAGCTGATCGACTCGATGCCGTAGGCGAGCGCCACCTGCTCGGAGGTCTCGGCCTGCGCGAGCTCCGCGATCGCCTTCACCGCAGCGAGCTCCATGGCGTCGTTGATCGTGGTCGCGCCGACGTCGAGCGCACCCCGGAAGATGAACGGGAAGCACAGGACATTGTTCACCTGGTTCGGGTAGTCCGAGCGCCCGGTGGCGATGACGCAGTCGGGACGCGCGGCCCTAGCGTCCTCCGGCAGGATCTCGGGCTCAGGGTTCGCGAGTGCGAGGATGAGCGGGCGCTCGGCCATCTTCTTCACCATCGGCGGCTTCAGGACGCCGCCCGCGGAGAGGCCGAGGAAAATGTCGGCGCCGGCGATCACTTCATCCAGCGTGCGCGCGCGCGTCTCGACGGCGAAGCGTTCCTTGTCCGGGTCCATCAGCTCGCGCCGCCCCTTGTAGACCACGCCCGCGAGGTCGGTGACGACGATGTTCTCGCGCGGCAATCCCATCTTCACCAGGAGCTCGAGGCATGCGAGCGCGGCGGCGCCGGCGCCGGAGGCGACGAGCTTCACGGAGCGGATCTCCTTCTTCACCACCCGCAGGCCGTTGTAGATCGCCGCGCCCACCGTGATGGCGGTGCCGTGCTGGTCGTCGTGGAAGACGGGAATCTTCATCCGCTTGCGCAGCGCGCGCTCGACCACGAAGCATTCGGGGGCCTTGATGTCCTCGAGGTTCACGGCGCCGAAGGTCGGCTCGAGCGCGGCGATGACCTCGATCAGCTTCTGCGGGTCGGTCTCGTTCACCTCGATGTCGAAGCAGTCGATGCCGGCGAACTTCTTGAAGAGGACGCTCTTCCCCTCCATCACCGGCTTCGCGGCAAGCGGCCCGATCGCGCCCAGGCCGAGCACGGCGGTGCCGTTCGTGATCACCGCCACTAGATTGGCGCGCGCGGTGAGCTCGGCGGCGGTGACCGGGTTCTTCTGGATCTCCTCGCAGGCGGCGGCCACGCCGGGCGAGTAGGCGAGCGCGAGGTCGCGCTGATTGGTCAGCTGCTTCGTCGGCAGGATCGAGATCTTCCCCGCCGCCCCGCGCCGGTGATATTCGAGCGCGTTCTTCTTCAGCTGGTCGTCCACGCGAAAAATTATAATCCCCCCACTATCGACCGCCCCGCCCTCCCCGCCTGCGCCACGGCGCGACGCGCCGAAGCCATCGAGCCCTTCGAAGTCATGGACGTGCTCTCGCGCGCCCGCGCCCTCGAGGCCGCGGGCCGGCGCGTGATCCACATGGAAATCGGCGAGCCGGACTTCACCGCGCCGGCGCCCGTGGTCGAGGCGGGCGTGAAAGCCCTTCGGGACGGGAAGACCGCGTATACGCCCACGCTGGGGCTTTCGAGGCTGCGCGAGGCCATTGCGGCGTTCTACGAGGGGCGCTTCGGCATGCGCGTGGCGCCGGAGCGCATCGCCGTCACCGCCGGCGCCTCCGGCGGACTCATGACCACCGCGGCGCTGTATGTGAACCCGGGGGACGAGATCCTCGTGCCCGATCCCGGTTATCCGGGATACCGGCAGTTCGTGCGCGCGTTCGAGGGCGTCGCGCGAGCGCTGCCCGTGTCCGCAAGCGAGGCGTTCCAGCCAAGCGAGGAAATGGTGCGATCGGCATGGGGCGCGCGCACGAAAGGCCTGCTCCTGGGTTCGCCCAGCAATCCCACCGGCACGCTCATCGATCCCGCCGTCCTCGCGCGGATCGCCGCGTTCGTGGCCGCGCGGCGCGGCGTGCTGATCGTGGACGAGATCTACCAGGGCCTCGTCTACGGCGCCTCGCCCGCCACGGCGCTCGGCCTTCCGGGCGAGGTCGTCATCATCAACAGCTTCTCCAAGTACTTCTGCATGACCGGCTGGCGCCTCGGATGGGTGGTGCTGCCGCCGGCCGCGGTGCGCGGCTTCGAGAAGCTCGGCCAGCACCTCTTCATCTCGGCGCCGAGCGTCGCGCAATACGCGGCCCTCGCGGCGTTTTCGGCGGAATCGGTCGCCATCCTCGAGGCACGGCGGGCGGAGTTCGCGCGGCGCCGGGACTTCCTCGTCCCGGCGCTAAAGGCGGCTGGGCTGAGAATCCCGGCGGAGCCGCACGGAGCGTTCTACGTGTACGCCGACTGCGGCACGGACAGCAAGGCCTTCGCCCTGGGCTTGCTCGAGCGGGAAGGCGTGGCGGCGACGCCGGGAATCGACTTCGGGAAGAACGAGACGCAGCGCTTCGTGCGCTTCGCCTATACGCGATCGCTCTCTGATCTCGAGGAGGCGGCTGCCGCGATCAGGCGCTTTGCTTCCGCGCCTTCGCCCTGAGGACGTCGAGGCGCGCCTTCTCCGCGAGCACCTTGGAGGCGTATTGGGAGGTCGGCTCGTCGATCGCGCCCGCGTACATCTGCAGCGCGGTCTCCACGTCGCCGAAGCGCCGGATGTATTCGCGCAGGATCTGGGTGCCGACATCGATGTTCACCTCCGGATCGAGGAGCGCATGCTCCCCGCCGTGCCCGGCGAGCTTCTCGAGATGGTGGCGCGGCATGATCTGCATGAGGCCCATCGCGCCGGTGACGCTCTCCGCCACCGGGTTGTACCGGGACTCGATCGCCATCACCGCGAGCACGAGGCCCGGGTCGACGGCGTACTGGGCGCCCGCGCGGTAGGCCTCGGCGACGAAGCCGCCGACGGCGAGCTCCGACACGTGATAGCGCTTCGCGATCGACTCGGTCATCGCGCGTTGCTCGCGCTCGAGCGGCGAGTCGGCGAGGGGCGCCTGGATCGTCCCGGCCGCCATCGTCGAGGCGAAGGCGTCCGCGGGAGCGGTCAGGAGCGCGAGCGCGGGCACGTGGCTCAATAGGGCTTCACGCTGCTGGGGGAGCGCGATCAGCGTCGCGACCGCCGCCACGCCGAGCAGCGCCAGGCTTCCCTTCACGGTCGCGTATGCGCGAGCCGCCATGACGAATGCCGTGTTCATGCTGTGCCTCCGTTCTTCTGCCGCGCCTTCCGTGGCCCCGCCGCCGCCCGTGGGCGGCTCAGTCGATGGGGTCTGGGGAAGGAGCCTCGAGAGCTGGTCTCGCACGCCCTCGAGATGGACCGGCAGGGGCCGGACCGGGTTCGGGCTGGATCGCCGCGTTTGCCCCTTTTCCCGCAAGCTTTCCTGCGGTGTTTGTTGCAGCGCAGCAGTCGTCATCATAGTCAAAATTACCCTATTCGGTCAATACGTTCCCCTCTCCTCGCGCAGCCATGTTGTTGCGCCGCGAAACCCTTGTTTCGAAAGCTTTTTTGCGTGTTGGAGCGCGCCGCTAGAATGGCGCTGCCGCCTCGAAAACGAGGCCGGTGAAGCCTCGCGGACCGGCCCAAGGTTCTCCCAGCTAGGTCGAACGACCAAGCCGGTCCGCTGAGCTTCGAGGGCCTGGCGAGGGATTTCGCCCCCGCCGCGTTCCCCCGGATCCCGGTTACGGCCGGGAGCCGGTGGGGAACGGCCATGCGGCCGCTGGATTCAGCGCGGTTCTCGCGCCGGGTGTCGCAGCGGTGGATGGCGGCGCAACCGGAGCGCTCGCCATCGTTGCCGCAGGGCTGGCCTTGGGTCTGGCGGCTTTGCTGGCCTTTTTCTTCTTGCCCGCCTTTTTCTTGTTCTTGGCGGATTTCTTTGTGCGTGCCGCCTTTTTCTTACCAGCTTTCTTTACTGCTTTCTTTTTCTTTTTTGATGCTTTCTTCTTCTTCTTTTTCTTTCCGCCTTTTTTCGCTTTTTTCTTCGCCATCTTCGATCTCCTTCAAGGTTGTTGAACAAAGAGAAGCCCGGGCGATACGGCCCCGGACTATCCAACCGCCGCCGGAGGTTCCCCTCCTTCGGCGTGCTGAATTGGCTTCTGCGACGCGACCTCGTGGTAGAGGAGGTCGGCATCGAGGCGGATGCCGCCCTCCCAGGTGACGGTGGCCGTGCCCGGGTCGACGCTCACCTTCTCGAACTCGCGCACGTCGCTCCAGAGCTTGAACGCGCCGATCTCGAGCAGGTTGCCGAGGAAGACGCTTCCCTCCAGCCCGTCCTCGAAGCGCAGCCACAGCTTGTAGTCCTGCTCAGGCCTGCAATCGGTGATCTTCATTTCCTGGTTCCATTGCTCCTTCATGGTGGCCCGGTCTCCTAGTCCCAGCTCAGGGCGCCGCCCGTCTGGTACTCGATCACCCGGGTCTCGAAGAAATTGCGCTCCTTCTTGAGGTCGATCATCTCGCTCATCCAGGGGAAGGGGTTCGTCGCGCCCGGGAAGAGCGTCTCGAGCCCGATCTGCTGGCAGCGGCGGTTGGCGATGAAGCGCAGGTACTCCTTGAACATCGGCGCGTTCAGGCCCAGCACGCCGCGCGGCATGGTGTCCTCGGCGTAGCGGTACTCGAGGTCCACCGCCCTGCGAAAGAGCTCGTGCAGCTCCTCCCGGAAAGCCGGCGTCCACAGGTGTGGGTTCTCGAGCTTGATCGTGTTCACGAGGTCGATGCCGAAATTGCAGTGCATCGACTCGTCGCGCAGGATGTACATGTACTGCTCGGCGGCGCCGGTCATCTTGTTCTGCCGGCCCAGGGCAAGGATCTGCGCGAAGCCCACGTAGAAGAAGAGGCCTTCCATGAGGCAGGAGAAAACGATCAGGCTCTTCAGGAGCTTCTGGTCGCTCTCGGGCGTGCCGGTCTTGAAGGCCGGATCCGTGAGGACGTCGATGAAGGGCACGAGGAATTCATCCTTGTCCCGGATCGACGCGACCTCGTGGTAGGCGTTGAAGATCTCGCTCTCGTCCAGGTCCAGGCTCTCGACGATGTACTGGTACGCGTGCGTGTGGATCGCCTCCTCGAACGCCTGGCGCAGCAGGTACTGCCGGCATTCCGGCGCGGTGATGTGCCGGTAGGTGCCCAGCACGATGTTGTTCGCCGCCAGCGAATCGGCCGTGACGAAGAAGCCGAGGTTTCGCTTGACGATGCGGCGCTCGTCCTCGGTCAGGCCCTGCGGGTCCTTCCAGAGCTGGATGTCGCGGCTCATGTTGATTTCCTGCGGCATCCAGTGGTTCGCGCACGCGGCGATGTACTTTTCCCACGCCCATTTGTACTTGAAGGGGACGAGCTGGTTGACGTCCGCCTTGGAGTTGATGACCCGCTTGTCCTCGACCGTGACGCGGCGCAGGCTCTCCGCCGGCTCTCGGCCGGCGCCGGCGGGCACGAATCCGGTGACCGGCGGCTGGATCGCGAGCCCGGCCATCGCCTTCAGCGTCCCTTCTTCCTCGAAATTGAGCATCGTCGCGTTCCTATTCGGAGGAGCCGCCGCGCAGCGAGCGCGCGAGCAGCATCGTGCGCAGGCCGGGAAGCTCGGGGTGGGTGACCGGCGCGCTGAACTCCGGCCGGTACTCGCGCGTCACCTCGCGCTCCACCGAGAGCCGCTCGCTTTCGGTGGAGTTCGCGAGGTCGTGCGTGGCCACGTAGAGGTTCCAGTCCGTGCCGGCGACCGAGATCCACTCTGCGTAGCGGGAGCTTTTTCTTATTGTTTCGATGGAAAACGTTTCCGCATGCCCGAAGTGCAGCGCGCGGAAAGTGAGCAATCGCCAGCCGGGGACCATCACGGCGTAGACGCCGGCGGTCCGCGGCGGCGACCACAGCGGCAGCAGGAACGGCCCGGCGAAGCTGCGGTTGCCGAGCGTGATCACCGGCCGGCCTCCTGCCTCATTGGCAGGCCTCGCATTCGGGATTGTCGATCGAGCAGAACTTGGGCTCGGCCGCGGCGGGCTCGGTGGTATCCGCCGAAGCGGAGAAGTGGCCGCCCGCCGCCGGAACGGCGTTGAGCGCGCCCGCCTTGGTCGTGGACTTCTCTGCGTGCGTGGCGCCCATGGACCGTAGGTAGTACGTGGTCTTCAGGCCCCGGATCCAGGCGAGCTTGTAGGTCTCGTCGAGCCGCTTGCCGGAAGCCCCGGCCATGTAGATGTTGAGCGACTGGGACTGGTCGATCCACTTCTGCCGCCGGGCTGCCGCCTCGACCAGCCACTTCGGCTCGATCTCGAACGCGGTGGCATAGAGCCGGCGCAGGTCCGCCGGAGCGCGATCGATGCGCGCGAGGTTGCCGTCGAAGTACTTGAGGTCCGCGATCATCACCTCGTCCCAGAGCCCCGCCTTCTTCAGGTCGTCCACGAGGTAGTCGTTCACCACCGTGAACTCCCCGGAGAGGTTCGACTTGACGAAGAGATTCTGGTAGGTCGGCTCGATGGAGGCGGATACGCCGACGATGTTCGCGATCGTCGCCGTGGGCGCGATGGCGAGGCAGTTGGAGTTGCGCATGCCGTGCTTCTGGATGCGCGTGCGCAGCGACTCCCAGTCCAGGGTCGACGAACGGTCGAGCTCCACGTACCCGCCTCGTTCGGCGGCAAGCAGGTCGACCGTGTCCTGCGGCAGGACGCCCCGGTCCCACAGCGACCCGGGGAAGCTCGCGTAGCGTCCGCGTTCCTCGGCAAGCTCGGTCGAGGCCCAGTAGGCCGCGTACGCCACCATCTCCATCGAGCGGTCGGCGAACTCGACTGCGTGATCCGATGCGTACGGCACGCGCATCTTGTGCAGGCAGTCCTGGAACCCCATGATGCCGAGCCCGACCGGGCGATGGCGCATGTTGGAGTTGCGCGCCTTGTCGACCGCGTAGTAGTTGATGTCGATCACGTTGTCGAGCATCCGCATCGCAGTCGAGATCGTCTTCCTCAGCTTCTGGAATTCGAGCCCCTTCTCCGTCAGATGCGCCACGAGGTTGACGGAGCCGAGGTTGCACACGGCGATCTCGTCGTCCGAGGTATTGAGCGTGATCTCGGTGCAGAGGTTGGAGCTGTGGACCACCCCGGTGTGCTGCTGCGGGCTGCGCAGGTTGCAGGGGTCCTTGAACGTGATCCACGGATGCCCGGTCTCGAAGAGCATCGAGAGCATCTTGCGCCAGAGGCTCACCGCCGGGACCTTCTTGAAGAGCTTGAGCTCGCCGCGCGCCGCCATGTCCTCGTAGCGCCGGTAGGCGTCCTCGAAGTCCTTGCCGAACCGGTCGTGCAGGTCGCGGCAGTCCGAGGGGCTGAAGAGCGTCCACTCGGCGTTCTCCATGACGCGCTTCATGAAGAGGTCCGGGATCCAGTTCGCCGTGTTCATGTCGTGCGTGCGGCGCCGGTCGTCGCCCGTGTTCTTGCGCAGCTCCAGGAACTCCTCGATGTCGAGGTGCCAGGTCTCCAGGTAGGAGCACACGGCGCCCTTGCGCTTGCCGCCCTGGTTCACCGCGACCGCCGTGTCGTTCACGACCTTGAGGAACGGGACGACGCCCTGCGATTTGCCGTTCGTGCCCTTGATGTGCGAGCCGAGCGCGCGCACCGGGGTCCAGTCGTTCCCGAGCCCGCCGGCGTACTTGGCGAGGAGCGCGTTCTCCTTGATCGCCTCGTAGATGCCGTCCAGGTCGTCGGCGACGGTGGTCAGATAGCAGCTCGAAAGCTGGGAGCGGAGCGTCCCGGAGTTGAAGAGCGTCGGCGTCGAGCTCATGAAATCGAAGCTCGAGAGCACGTCGTAGAACTCGATCGCCCTCGCTTCGCGGTCCTTCTCCTTGAGCGATAGCCCCATGGCGACGCGCATGAAGAAGGCCTGCGGCAGCTCGATGCGGCGCCCGTGGACGTGCAGGAAATAGCGGTCGTAGAGCGTCTGGAGGCCGAGGTAGCCGAACTGGAGGTCGCGCTTCGCCTGCAGCGCCTTGCCGAGCTTCTGCAGGTCGAACTTGGCGAGCTCCGGATCGAGGAGCTCCGCGGCAATGCCTTCGGCGATGAATTTGGGGAAGTACGAGGCATAGCGCGTCGCCATGTCGGCCTGGGCGACTTCTTCGCCGAGCACTTCGAGCCGCACCGTGTGCAGGAGCAGCCGCGCGGTGACGTAGCTGTAGGCCGGGTCCTTCTCGATGAGGGCCCGCGCGGCGAGGATCGCGGACTTGCGGACTTCCTCCACCGGCACCCCGTCGTAGAGGTCGCGCAGCGTCGTGTCGAGGATGGCCTCGGGCCGCGCCGCCGCCAGCCCTTCGCAGGCGGCCGCGACGAGGCGGCCGAGCGCATCGCGGTCGAGCGGCTTGCGCTGCCCCCCGTCGACGACCTGGATGCCCGTGTCCGCCTTCCTGGCCGTGCGCTCCTGCGCGCGCGCCTTGGCGCGTTCCTCGCGGTAAAGCACGTAGGAGCGCGCCACGTCGTGCTCGCCCGAGCGCATCAGGGCGAGCTCGACCTGGTCCTGGATGTCCTCGATGTGGAACGTGCCGCCCTGCGGCTGCCGGCGAATGAGCGTCGCCACCACGGTCTCGGTCAGCCCGGCGACGACCTCCCGGATCCGCGCCGAAGCGGCGCCCTGGCTGCCGTTCACGGCGAGGAACGCCTTCGTCATGGCGACGGAGATCTTGGCCGGCTCGAAGGCCACCACGGCGCCGTTCCTGCGGATGATCTTGTAGTCGGCGTAGGGGCTGCGCCCCGTGCTGCTCGACTCAGGAACCGCGACGCCGGGAACCGGCGCGACGGAGGCGTTCTCCTGAGCAATCTGCATGTCCCTGTCTCCCGTATCTGGTTCTCGTTCCCGGGACCGTCCGCCGCGTTCTGTGCGGTTGCGTGACGACCTTCCGTTCCGCCTACAACATCTAGTGCGGCGTACTCACAGATGCACAACTTGTGGTGCAGCCTACCCGCGCGAATTTTTTTTTGCAAGCGCGCGGCCACTAAATGTGGGACAAGGACCCCTTGTGGACCCTACATATAGGGGCGTTGCCGCAGTGCAGCACGAGGGGTACTACACCCGGTGCACTCGTCGGAAGAAACGACTAGATCTAGTGCGCGGCGGCGAGCGCGGCGAGCACCCGCCGCCACGCGAAGTGCGGGCCCGGGTCGGACTTCCGGCCCGGGGCGACGTCGCTGTGCGAGGCGACCTCGCGCAGCGGAACGGTTTTTCTCAGTTCCGCGACGA